>NZ_VJVX01000079.1:0-26654 GCF_008033685.1 Microbispora sp. CSR-4 | reverse complement strand
CAGGCGCTGCCACAACCCGATCCGGTAGCCGCCGGGCACCTGCGTGCCCTCGGTGATCGAGTCGCCCAGCGGCATCACCCGCACCCCGCCGTTCGACTCCGCGACGGCGACCCCCGGGCTCGTCAGCGTGCCCGCCACCGCCAAGCTCACGGCCAGCAGCGCCGCGGCCGACAGGCGTCTCCACGTACGGGCGGTCGCCGCCGCCGCGTGTCCGCCGAGCATGTTGCGAGAGATGAACGCGGCGCCGACCAGGCGCAGAAGGGATGCGATCTTCATGAATGCTCCTGGGATAGTGCGGGAAGGACGACGATCAAGCGGGTTGTTAGCGCTAACATTTTGCTTTACGGGACTGTCCTCTCTCGGTGTTGATGTAGGTGGTGGTGCGGCGGAGCAAATACGACGGCCGACCCCGCGTCAAGGCTCCCGGTCGGCCCGGGCCGGTCTCCCCGGGCTGTCGATGAGCCTCATCTGCCGCGACGAGGGCGGGCCCGATCACCACGAGCGGCCAGATGTGAAAATTTCACGACATCGACGGGTGGTTGTGCGCCGGCAGCGCCGATCTGCCGGGGGTGAGGAAACGTCATCCGAGAATGCCCAGCTGGCAGGCCGGAGTCTCGTGAAGGGTCAGGAAAGGATCCGCGTCCGGCCGGGGCATGTTTCGTGTGGCGGGCGCGGGCCGGCGTCCGGCCGTCAGGAACGGCGGCCGCGCGCGCGGGCGGGTCCGGTCGTGCCTCGCAGGGAGATGGGCGGCGCGACCAGGAGATGGCCGTGGGGGGTGGCGGGGTCGGCGATCAGCCGGATGAGCATGTCGACGGCGCGGGCGCCGAGCTCGTCCGCGGGGACGTCGGCGGCCGTGAGCGGAGGGTGCAGGTTCTCCGCCCAGTCCCGCGCCGCGACGCCGGCGATGGAGAAGTCGCGAGGCACGACCAGGCCCGCCTGGGCAAGCGCGTGATACATCCCGGGAGTGGCGGCCTCGTTGATGGTGGCGATCGCGGTCAGATCGGGATGCTCGCCGAGGAGCCGCTCGGCGCAGGACACCCCCGACTGGGCGTCGTCGGCGCAGCAGGTCTGCACGCCGTCGAGACCGCGCTCGGCCATCGCGCGGGCGAAACCGGCCTGCGCGCGGTGGCCGGGGCCGTATCCGGCCGCCACCAGCTCCTCGGAGCGGTTGACCAGGGCGATGCGGCGATGACCCAGGTCGGCAAGGTGGTGGACGCAGTTGGCGATCAGCTTCTCGTAGTCGATGTCCACCCAGGACATCTCCTCGGGCCGGCTGGTGCGGCCGATGCCGACGAAGGGCAGCCCGGCCTGCCGCAGGCGGGTCACCCGGTCGTCCTCCAGCCGTATCTCCATGACGATGACCCCGTCCACGCGTCTGCCGCCGACCACGCGCTCGAACGACCGGTCGTGCTCGCCCCCGGAGGGTGACAGCAGGACGTCCAGGTCGGCGTGGGCGGCGGCGTCGACGACGCTGGCCACGAACCCGAGCTGCATGTCGGTCAGGCGGCGGCTGGCGGGCGGGATGACCAGGCCGATGGTGTGGGTCCTGCCCTCCTTGAGCGCCTTTGCCGCGGCGTTGGGCCGGTAGCCCAGCTCATCGATGACCGCCTGGATGCGCTGGCGCGTCTCCTCCGACACCGGGCGCTTGCCGCTGAGGGCGTACGAGACGGTGCTGCGCGCCACACCCGACCGCTTGGCGATCTCCCCGATGTTCACCGGCGCTCCTCACCTCGTCCGACCGACATGCACATCGTAAGTCGAATCGAGCGCACGGATCGACGACCATGGCTCAGATCACGGTCCGCGCGACCCCGGTGACGTGCGCGATCCGTTCATTCGCGGTCCTCCGAATCGGTTCGATCCCATGGGGAAGACGATCAGTTCCGGGTCCACTTCTGACTGGTCGTGCCGGTGCAGGACCACAGTTGCACCTTGGTGCCGTTCGCGGTGCCGAAGTTGCTCGCCTCCAGGCACAGGCCGGACTGCACGCCGGTGATGGTGCCGTCGGCGTTGACGTTCCACTGCTGGTTGGCCTGACCGTTGCAGTCCCAGATGATCGCCCTGGTGCCGTTCGCGGTTCCGGCGCCCTCGGCGTCCAGGCACCTGGTGCCGTACACCTGCAGTTGCCGGGAGGAGGTGTACGTCCACTGCTGGTTGGTCTGGCCGTTGCAGTCCCACAGGTTGAGCTGGGTGCCGCTCGTCTGCGACAGGTTCGGCACGTCGAGGCAGCGGCCGGCGTTGACGTTGCGGAACGCCGACGTCGATCCCCCGCCGGTTGAGGGCGGCAGGAGTGTGATGGTGAAGGTGTCGTCGATGGCGGTGTGCGGAAGGTTGACGGTGGTGCCGTTGCCGGACAGGGTCACCACGGTGTCCTGGACGGTGACCGGTCCCTGGACCGCGCCGCCGCCGTTGTAGGGGATGCGCTCGACGAGAACGCGGGCCTGGTTGTTCTGCACGATGCCGCCGGTGGTGTCCAGGCGCCGCAGGTTGACGGTGATGGTGCCGGTGGTGCGTCCGCCGCCGACGAGGACCTTGGCGTTCCCGCTCGCCTTGGTGGCGAAGGCGTCGTAGTTGGAGCTCGGGGTGACGGCGGCGATCTGCCCGGTCTGGGAGCCGTAGAAGCGGTAGACCCACCACTCGCCCTTGGGCTGGTATTGGCCGGAGGAGTTGTGGACGAGGAGGTTGCCCAGGTCGTTGTGCAGGTTGTTCCCGCCCGCCCAGTTGGCGCGCAGTCCGTCGGCCCCGGCGCGCTCCAGCCGGGCGATGTACCAGGCGCCGTCGGCCGGGTTCTGCTCGTTGGAGGCGCCGTACTCGTTGATCTGGTACGGGCGAGGATGGGCGATGCCGCGGGAGTTCAGCGTGGTGTCGGCCGTCGCGACGTTGGTGACCGGGTCCCCGGGCAGGGAGTGCCAGCTGACGATGTCGGGAACGACGTTGTTGGCCTTGACGTAGTCGAGGTACTGCGTCCACCAGCCGCTGGTGGACGGCACGCCCGCGAGGCTGG
This sequence comes from Microbispora sp. CSR-4, assembly GCF_008033685.1. Taxonomy (NCBI): domain Bacteria; kingdom Bacillati; phylum Actinomycetota; class Actinomycetes; order Streptosporangiales; family Streptosporangiaceae; genus Microbispora; species Microbispora sp. CSR-4. Next base: position 23,650 of record NZ_VJVX01000079.1, on the reverse strand, counting down.
GGCCCACGATCAGGTGGGAGGGGAACGCGGCACGGATGCGCTGGTAGGCGCGTTTCCACATCTCGAAATACTGCGACTGCGGACGGTTCCAGAACAGGGTGATGTTGGGCTCGTTCCACAGGTCCCACTGGACCGGGGCGCCGGTCGCCCGTACGTCGTCGATCAGGCGGGTCAGGAAGTTGTCGTAGTCGGTCCAGTCGCCGTTGTCGCCGGGGAAGCGGGAGATCGGGTAGCCGTCGGCTCCCCATAGGTCGTGCACGAGCAGGACGAACTCCCCGCCGAGCGACCGCGTGCGCAGCAACTGGGCGCGGGTGGCGTTCCACCTGCGGTCGTACTTGCCCGACACCCAGCCGCCGGGGCTGTCGAGCTGGGCGCCTCCGGCGCGCATGTACCGGAACTTCACATCGGTGAAGTAGTTGTCCGGAGGGTTGGCCGCGTTCTCGCTCATGCCGTAGATCCACCCCGACGCCCGGTACGTCGGGGATCCGCCCGCGACCGAGAAATCGACGGTGATGGACTCGTCGGCGGCCTGAGCCGGTGCGGCGGTCGCGAGGACGGATGCGGCGACGAGTGCCGCGGCGGAGAACAGGGCGGCCAGGCCGCGGCGGCCGCGCCGCCGACGTGAGGTGCTGTTCACTCGTGACTCCTTCGACGGGGGGTGGGGAACACGCCGTCCGGCGGTCGGGGTGAAGCGAAGGGTGGTCTCAACGCAGGCGACGATGTCGAATCGATTCGCAATGAGCGTAAATTCACGCGGGAAGGCATGTCAATTGCGTGTATCGCAGACATGAACGGGATATGTCCTGCGACCGGCCCTGGCGAGGTTCCTGTCGCCGAGGCGCGAAACCCCCAGTTCAGCGGCGTGTTTCGAATCGGTTCGCCGGTTGGGTTCCCGTTCAGGACAGGAGATCAGAGTCCTGGAGTGCGGGCCGGGGGCGGTTCGAGGTGCTCACCGGATCAGTGCAGACATATCCACTCCAGACGGGCAAAAGATCGCGCTATCGGACGGATCGCAATAACGCGTCTCAGGTGACCAGGCCCCGGCGGTAGGCGTAGACCACGGCCTGCACGCGGTCGCGCAGGCCGAGCTTGGTGAGGATGCGCGACACGTACGTCTTGACGGTCTCCTGGCTGATGACCAGCGTCGCGGCGATCTCGCTGTTGGACAGGCCGTCGGCGATGAGGCGCAGCACCTCCAGCTCGCGCGGGGTCAGCGCGACGTCGTCCGATGTGCCCTCGGCCGGACGGATCCGCGCCGCGTATCTGCCGACGAGCTGCCGCGTCACCTCCGGCGCCAGCAGCGCGGCGCCCGTTGCGACGGTGCGGATGCCGTGCAGGAGCTGCGCCGGCGGGGCGTCCTTGAGCAGGAACCCGCTCGCTCCCGCCCGCAGCGCCTCGTACACGTACTCGTCCAGGTTGAACGTCGTCACCACGAGCACCTTGATGGGATTCTCCACGCCCGCGCCGGCCAGCAGGCGGGTCGCCTCGATGCCGTCGAGCACCGGCATGCGCACGTCCATCACCACGATGTCGGGGTTCAGCCGCCGGGCGAGGTCGACCGCGGTGCGGCCGTCCCCGCACTCGCCCACCACTTCGAGGTCGGGCTGCGCGTCGATGATCGTCGCGAACCCGGTGCGGATCAGCGCCTGGTCGTCGCAGACCAGGACCCGGACCGGCGCGGTCATGACGGGCTCCCCGCGGGGATGCGGGCCCGTACGACGAAGCCGCCGCCCGCCTGCCGGTCGGCGCTGAACTCGCCGCCCAGAGCGTCGACCCGCTCGCGGAGCCCGGCGAGACCGCGCCCGCTCCCACCGGGGGCGCCGGTCCGCGAGCCGGAGCCGTCGGTGCCGACCTCCACGTAAATCTCCTTCTCGCCGTAGCGCACCCGGACCTCGGTGCGGCTGCCATGGGCGTATTTGAGGGCGTTGGTCAGGGATTCCTGCACGACCCTATAGGCGACGAACTCGGCGCTGCCGGTGGATTCGGCCGGTTCGCCCTCCTCGGTGAACTCCACTGGCTGCCCGGCCCGGCGGGTCTGCTCCACCAGCGTGCGGAGCTCGCCGACGGACGGCAACCTGACGTCGCTGTCGTGGTCGGGGTTGAGCAGGTCGAGCAGGCGCCGCAGGTCGGAGATGGCTCGCCGGCCGGTGTCGGTGACGGCGGTGAGGGCCGCGTCGAGACGCTCGGGCGCGGCGGTCAGATAGCGTGCCGCCTCGGCCTGTACGACCATCGCCGTCACGTGATGGGTCACGACGTCGTGGAGCTCGCGGGCGATGCGGGTGCGTTCGGCGGCGCGGGTGGCCTCGGCGACGCGGAGGCGGGCCTCGGCCTCGGCGGCCCGGGCGGAGCGCAGCCAGGCCCCGGCCCCCCATGCGAGGACCAGCGCCAGGAAGAACGTCACATAGCCGTCCAGTTGCTCGGGCGAGCCGCTCCGGTCGAGCGCGACCGCCAGCGGCACGTACGCCGCGGAGAGCAGGGCCATGATGACGCGCCGGTGACGTTCCAGATGGAGGCCCGAGCTGATGAGCGCGATGGGCAGCGCGGTGCCCCCCGCCGTGTGGTACGCGAGGAGCTGGTCGAGGGCGAAGCCCAGCGACACCAGGAGGAGACAGACGGCCGGCCACCGCCGGCGGACGGCCAGCGGCAGGCACTCCAGGGCGATCACGAGGGCGGCCGCCGCGTCCAGGGGGCGGGTCGGCAGGTCGCCGAGCTGCGTCCCGTAGTTGCGCACCGCCGGCAGAAGTGACGTGGCGGCCAGAAACAGCGCCAACGAGGAATCCCGGACCGTGACGTCGAACCGCATCCACAGATCCGGGACCCGCCGGAAATCGATCACTGGGAGAGCGTAGCGGCCGCGGCGGCCCGGGCGTGCCGCCGGAGGGGGACCAGGTTGCCGCGACGACGGGCCAGCCACAGGAAGACGATCGTCAGCAGCGCGCCGAACACGACCGCGTACGGGCTCGCCTCCGGCCCGAAGTCGCCGCCGGTGAGCAGTGCCGGGCCCGACGTCACGCTGTTCAGCAGCCCGTGCGTCGCACCGTTGCCGGAGACCTCGGCGCTGAAGATGCCGGCCTCGGCGAAGTTCCAGCCGAAGTGCACGCCGATCGGCAGCCACAGGGTGCGGGTGGCGGCGTAGGCGGCGGCGAGCATGCCGCCGGACTCGACGGCGATGGCGATCGCGCCCCACAGACTGGCGTGTTCGTTGCCCAGGTGCATCAGGCCGAACACCAGCCCGGACAGCCCGAGCGCGATCCACGTGCCGGTCCGTTCCTCGACGATCCGGAACAGGACGCCGCGGAAGAGCAGCTCCTCCGTCACGGCGGCGGCGGCCATGAAGCCGAGCAGCCCGATCGCGCCCGTCACCGAGCCGAGGCCGTCGATCCGGAAGTACCCCAGGAAGGCGAGGTTCACGATCACGGCCGCGAACATTCCGGCCCCGATCAGCAGCCCCCGGCCGACCGCGGGGACGGCGCCTTTCCCGGCCACCTCAACGGGCGTGCGGCGCTCGGACCACCGCACGACCCGGGCGTACACGACCACCGCGAGGACGGCTGTCCCGAGACCGAGGACCAGGGTGACGAACGCGTTTCCCTGCACCGCGCCCACGAGCGCGCCGCCGGCGAAGGCGACCACCGCGACGGCCACGAGCTGCTTCAACAGTCGCATGACGACTCCTTCGGAGATTCCGCGGCCGGGGCGCCGCGGCTACGACGAGAACGCTAAAGATCCGGCGGCCGGGAGTCGTCACCGCGCGGTGGACATTCGCCGGTAGCTCGCACGGGGGACAACCAGGCCCGAGATCGCCCCCGGAGCCTGCGAGCCGTCAGCGCGATAACCGCTTGCGCTCCGCGCCGGCGTACGGAAACCTTGGGGTCCAAGGAAAAATCTAGGGCTCCTAGGAACATTTCGGAAGGGCGGCATACGCATGGTGCGGGCCGGGTTGACGGCGGATCGGGTGACGCTCGCCGGTGCCGAGCTGGCGGACGAGGTCGGGCTCGACCACGTGACCATGTCGGCGGTGGCGCGGCGACTCGGGGTGAAGGACGCCAGCCTCTACGCGCACGTCCGCAGCCTTGAGGACCTGCGCGGGCGGATCGCGCTGCTGGCGGCGGACGAGAAGACCATCCGCATCGCGGAGGCGACCGCCGGGCGGGCCGGGAAGGACGCGCTGGTGGCGTACGCCAACGCCTGGCGGCAGTACGCGCACGACCACCCGGGCCGATACACGGCGACGCAGATCCCGATACAGATCGACCCCGAGCTCGCCGCGAAGGCGGCCGGCCCGCGGCGCGCCGTCGAGCTGACCTACAGCATGCTGCGCGGCTACGCGCTGGAGGAGCCCGACCTGACCGACGCGGTCCGGCTGATGCGCAGCACGCTGCACGGCTTCACCAGCCTGGAGGCCGCGGGCGGGTTCGCGCACGCGCGCCCGGCGGAGGACACCTGGGTCCGCTGCCTCGACGCCCTGCACACCCTCCTGGAGCGCTGGCCCACGCGCGACGAAGGAGATCCGGCATGACCGGCCCCGCCATCGGCCACCTGCGCGTGGACGGCGCCACCCTGCACTACGAGGTGCGCGGAGCGGGGCCGCTCCTGCTGCTGATCCCCGGAGGCACGGGCGGAGCGGCCTCCTTCGACGGCGTCGCCGACGCCCTGGCCGCCGATTACACGGTCGCGTCCTACGACCCGCGCGGTCTGTCCCGCAGCCCGCTGGACGACCCGGAGGCCGAGCAGCGGGTCGAGCGGCACGCCGACGACGCGCTTCGGCTGCTGGAGCTGCTGTCTCCGGACGCGCCCGCCCGCGTGGCCGCCTGCAGCTCGGGCGCCATCGTCGCACTGCACCTGCTCACCACCCATCCCGAGCGGATCGAACGCGTCGTGGCCCACGAGCCGCCGGTGGTGGAGGTGCTGCCGGACGCCGCCGACCACCGCGCGCTGCTCGCCCGCGTCCAGGACACGTTCCGCCGGGAAGGGCTGATGCCCGCGGCGGCCGTCTTCGCGGCCGGTCTGAGACGGCCCGGCGCCGAGCCCGTACAGGCAGGGGCGGCCACCGAGCCCGCCGACGCCGGGGCGGCGACCGAGCTTCCCCCGCAGGCGGCGGCACGGGCGCAGCGGACGATGGCCGACATGCCCTACTTCCTCGGACGCATCGTGCCGAGCTTCATGGCGTACCGGCCGGACGTGGACCGCCTGGAGGCCCTGTCGGACCGGCTCGTGCTCGCCGCGGGGGCGGACTCGCGGGGCGAACTGCCCTACCGCCCCGCCGCCTTCCTCGCCGAGCGGTTCGGCCTGGACCTCGTCCACTTCCCCGGCGGGCACACCGGGCTCAGCATGCACCCCGCCGAGTTCGGCGAGCTGCTCCGCACGGTGCTGACCACCTGATCCGGCTCGCGGAGACGTCAGGCGTGGCTGATCATCACGTGCTTGACGCGTGTGTAGGCGTCGAGGCCGTATCGGGACAGATCCTTGCCGGTGCCCGAATGCTTGAAGCCGCCGTGCGGCATCTCGGGGATGATCACCTGGTGGCAGTTGACCCAGACCGCGCCGAAGTCCAGCGCGGCGGAAAGGCGCATGGCCCGCCCGGTGTCCCTGGTCCACACGCTGGAGGCGAGCGCGTACTCGACCCCGTTCGCCAGGGCGACGGCCTCGTCCTCGTCCTCGAACGGCTGCACGGTCACGACCGGGCCGAAGATCTCCTGCTGCACGATCTCGTCGTCCTGCCGTACGTCGGCGACGACGGTCGGCGGGAAGAAGTAGCCGGGACGGCCGAGCCGGGCGCCGCCGGCGACCACCCGGGCGTGCGCGGGCAGCCGGTCGAGGAACCCGGCGACCCGCTCGGCCTGGGCGGCGTTGTTGGACGGGCCGAGAAACGCGCCCTCGTCGGGGGCACCGACGGCGAGGGCCCGCGCCGCCTCGGCGAGCGCCTCGACGAACCCGTCATACGCGCGCCGCTCGACGAGCACGCGGGTGACGGCCGTGCAGTCCTGACCCGTGTTGAAGAACGCCGCCTCGGCGACGCCGCGCGCGGTCGCCTCGAGATCGGTGTCGGCGAAGACCAGCGCGGGGGCCTTGCCGCCCAGCTCCAGGTGGACGTCCTTGAGGTCGCTCGCCGCGGCCGCCATCACCTCGGCGCCGGCCCGGGTCGAGCCGGTGATCGCCACCATCTCCACGCCGGGGTGCGCGACCATGGTGCGGCCGGTGTCCCGGTCGCCGCACACGACGTTGACCACGCCGGGCGGCAGCACCCGGGCGCACAGCTCGCCCAGCAGCACGGTCGAGCCGGGCGTCGTGTCGGACGGCTTCAGCACCAGCGTGTTGCCCGCCGCCAGCGCCGGGCCGATCTTCCAGGCCGCCATCATCAGCGGGTAGTTCCACGGCGTCACCTGGGCGACGACGCCGATCGGCTCACGGCGTACGAACGAGGTGTGCCCCTCGGCGTACTCGGCGGCGCCGAGGCCCTCCAGCACCCGCGCCGCGCCGGCGAAATAGCGGACGGTGTCGATCGCCCCGCCCACGTCGACCCGCAGCGCGGTGCCGCGCGGCTTGCCGGTCGCCCGCACCTCGGCCTCGGCCAGCGCCTCCCTGTTGTCCGCCATCAGATCGGCCAGCTCGAGAAGCAGCCGCTGACGCTCGGCCGGGGTGGTCCGCCGCCAGGTGCGCGCGGCCTCGGCGGCGGCCGTGACCGCGTGGTCCACGTCCGCGCCGCCCGAGCGGGCCGCCCGGGCGTACACCTTCTCGGTGGAGGGGTCGACCAGCTCCATCCACTCGCCGGAGGCCGGGTCGCGGGCCTCCCCGGCGATCACATTGCGATACGTGTCCACGACGGTCTCCTCCCAGGTCATACGGTCACGGAGGCGCGGGTGAGCGCGGTGCGATAACGGGCGGCGGCGGAGGCCATGCCCACCAGCACGACCCCGACCAGCTCGCCGTCGCGGTGGTAGCCGACGACGACCTCGCCGTCGAGGTCGCCCTCCAGCACCCGGATGTCGTCCTCCCCCAAAACGGGCGCTCCGAACGACTGGAGGCGCAGGTCGTACTGGTCGCTCCAGAACGTCGGCAGCGGGGCGAACGGCCCGGCGGGCGGGTCGCCGAGGCCGAGATCGGCCAGCAGCGTGACCGCCGCGTGCTTTGCCGTGTCGGTGGGGATGCTCCAGTGCTCGACCCGGCGCGGCACGCCGTCATAGCGGGGGTTGGGGAAGCGGGCCACGTCGCCCACCGCCACCACCCCCGGCCGTGCCTCGACGCGCAGCGCCTCGTCGCACAGCACGCCGTCGGACAGGTCGAGCCCGTTGCCCTCCAGCCACCCGGTGTTGGCGGCCGAGCCCACCGCCTCGACGACGACGTCGGCGTCGAGGCTGGTGCCGTCGGACAGCTCGGCTCCGGTCACCCGGCCGGAGCCCAGGAAGGCCCTGACCGTACGGCCGAGCAGGAACGCGACGCCGCGCGCCTGGTGGCGGCGGCGCAGGGCCGCGCCCAGCTCGGCCCCGAGCGGGCGGCGCATCGGCACGTCCTCCGGCGCGACGACGGTGACCGACGCGCCGAGCGTGCGGGCGGTGGCCGCGACCTCGCACCCGATGAACCCGGCGCCGATCACCAGCACCCGCACGCCGGGGCCGAGCTCGGCGCGCAGCGCGCGGGCGTCCTCCAGCGTGCGCACGACATGGCGGCCCGCCGCCGGTCCGGGGACGGGAAGCCGCCGGGGCCGCATGCCGGGGGCGACCACCAGCCCGTCGTAGGCCAGCTCGGTGCCGTCGGCCAGCCGTACGGCACGGGCGGCGAGGTCGGCGGAGACGACCGGCACGCCGAGCCGCCAGGTCACGTCGGCGACCGCCGGGCGGAGCCGGAACGCCAGCGCCTCGTGGGTCACCTCCGAGGCCAGCGCCTCCTTCGACAGCGGGGGCCGGTTGTACGGCAGGTGCGGCTCGTCGCCGACCGCCACGATCTCGCCCGCGAACCCGGCGGCCCGCAGCCGCTCGGCCGCCCGCAGGCCGCCCATCGAGGCGCCCGCGATCACGATGCGCTGCCCCACGGTGGTCAGCCCTCGATCGTGATGGCCTGCAGCGGGCACACGTCGGCGGCCTCCTCGACGGCGTCGCGCAGCGACTCGTCGGGCTCGGCCTCGTAGACCAGCCGGCCGTTCTCGTTGATCTGGAAGACCTCGGGGGCGGAGAAGACGCACTGCCCGTGGTCCTTGCAGACGTCCATGTCGACGATGACCTTCATCGGTTGAAACTCCTTCTCAACGCTTCGGGGGACGGATGCCGCGGAACTCCCAGTCGCCGCCGAAGGCGGTCGAGATGACCTCCTCCGATTCGGTCGGCTGCGCGCCGCAGTCGTCGCGGATCGGGACCGGGCCGTTGACGATGTGGTTGGTGAGCCTGCCGAGGCCCTCGACCTCCACCTCGACCACGTCGCCCGGCTGCACCGGGCGGGAGTTGGCCGGGGTGCCGGACAGCAGCACGTCGCCGGGGTAGAGGGTGATCGTGCGGGCGATGTCGGCGACGAGGTAGTGCATGTCCCACTCCATCTCGTCGGTGGAGCCGTCCTGCACGACCTTGCCGTTCACGTACGTGCGCAGCCGCTTGCCGTGGAAGTCCCAGTCGGTGACCAGGCCGGGGCCGAGCGGGCAGAGCGTGTCGGAGCCCTTGACCCGCAGCATCGAGCCCGCGTCGGTGTCGCGGAAGTCGTGCAGGCCGTAGTCGTTGCCGATCGTGTAACCGGCGATGTAGTCGCCCGCCTCGCCGGGGGAGATGTTGCGGGCGGTACGGCCGATGACGATCGCCACCTCGCCCTCGTAGTTGAGGTACTCGCACCGTTCGGGCCGTACGATCGCGCCCTTGTGCGCGTTGAGCGCCGAGGTCGGCTTGTGGAAGTACGTCGGGGCGGGCGGCAGCGAGGTCATGAACTCCTCGACCCGGCTGCGGTGGTTCAGGTGCACCGCGATGACCTTCGAGGGCACGCACGGCGGCAGGTGGACGGCGTCGTCGACGCCCACCGTGCGGCCGTCCGCGCTGACCAGCTCGTCGCCCTCCCGGCGCACCTGTACGGCGGCGCCGTCCAGGAGGATCCGGCGGAATTCCGGCATCAGGCGGTCCCTTCGAGGCGGAACGGATAGGGGTAGGGGTCGTTCGAGGCGTCCGTCGCCCGCGGCCGGGCGAAGCCGCCCTCGGGCCGGTCGAACCAGATGTGCACCTGGCCGGTGCCGGTGGCGTTCTCGTAGTCGCTGTAGAGCCGGCCCGGTGCGGCCAGGTCGTGCTCGCCCAGCGCGCCCGCCATCATCAGGTAGTGGCCGAACCGCGCCTCGGGCTTGAAGCGGTAGAACTCGTCCATCGTGTCGAGCACGCGCCCGTGGTCGCCGGCGAGCATCCACGCGATGCGCTCCTCGTCGGCCGCCCGGGCCTCCGGCGTACGGATGTGCACCGGGTCGCTCGCCTCGTGGGCGCGCAGCTGGCGCAGCGGCCAGAAGGTGTGCGAGAGGGCGCCCGACGCGATCAGCAGGACCTTGCGGTCGCTTTCCGCGATCGCGTCGCCGACCGCCCGGCCGAGCCGCAGGTTGTCCTCGGTCTCGGCGGTCTGGCACATGCCGATGGAGATCCAGCGCTTGCCCTCGACCCCGAGGTACTTCCACAGGTTCACCGTGGCGTAGAAGATCGGCAGGTGGTGGTCGTCGATCGCGGTGATCCAGGTGGCGTGCTTGTCCTGGTATGACGCGATCAGCCGGGCCAGCTCGGGGTCGCCGGGGAAGTCGTAGGGGATGCGGGACATGCCGCGCGGCAGTTCCTCGGAGGTGAACAGCCCCGAGCGGCGGTCCTGCGCGGTGACCACGAACTCGACCGTGGTCGCCCAGTGGGAGTCGAAGACGATCACGGTGTCGTAGTCGAGGGTCTCGAAGACCTCTTTCCGCAGGCGGTGCAGCCCGGGGACGATGCTGATCTCCTTGCCCTCGTTGAGCTCCTTGCGGACCTCCAGCGGCAGCATGATCGTGGGGGCGTGCGCGAGCATGCCCGCGCCGACGACCTCACCCATTCCAGCCTCCCGGTGCGAAGACGGTGTTCTTGACGTCGCAGTAGAAGTCGAAGCTCCAGTCGCCGCCCTCCCGGCCGACGCCCGACTGGCGGGAGCCGCCGAAGGGGGCCCGGAGGTCGCGGACGAAGAAGCAGTTGACCCAGACGGTGCCGGCGACCAGGCGCCCGGTCACTCGCTCGGCCCGCTCGGGCGAGCCGGTGGCGAGGGTGGCGGCCAGCCCGAACCTGGTCGAGTTGGCCATCTCGACGGCCTCGTCCTCCGTACGGAACGTCTGGAGCGTGAGGACCGGCCCGAAGACCTCCTCGTTGACGATCTCGCTGTCGGGGGCCACGTTCGTGAAGAGCGTGGGCCGGTAATAGAGCCCGCCGAGGTCGGTGTTGGGCCCGCCACCGATCACCGGGGTGGCCCCGGCCTCGATCGCCCGCCGTACGAACCCGTCGACGCGCTCGAAGTGCTCGCGGTGGACGTTGGGTCCGATGTCGGTGGCCAGGTCGCGCGGATCGCCCTGGCGCAGCGCGCCCGCCTTGGCGACGAACCGCTCGGTGAACTCGGCGGCGATCTCCTCCTGCACCAGCAGCCGGGTGCCGGCCAGGCAGACCTGCCCCGCGTTGTCGTACTGCTCGACGGCGAGGTCCACGGCGAGGTCGAGGTCGGCGTCGGCGAACACGATCAGCGGCGACTTGCCGCCGAGCTCCAGCGACAGCGGCGTGAGGTTGGCCGCCGCGGCGGCGGCGATGTGCCGGGCGGTGGGCACCGAGCCGGTGAAGCCGATGCGCCGCACCCGGGGGTCGGCGACCAGCGGCGCGCCTGCCTCCTCGCCGTAGCCCTGCACGACGTTGAACACGCCGTCGGGCAGCCCGGCCTCGACGGTGATGTCGGCCAGCAGCGACGCGGTCAGCGGCGACCACTCGGCCGGCTTCAGCACGACGGTGTTCCCGGCGGCGAGCGCGGGCGCGATCTTCCAGGTCGCCAGCATGAGCGGCGCGTTCCACGGGGTGATGAGCGCGCAGACGCCGGCCGGGTCCCAGGAGACGTGGTTGCGGTGCCCCCGGGTGTCGAAGTCGTCGTGGCCGAGCTTCAGCAGCCAGTCGGCGAAGAACCGGAAGTTGTGCGCGACCCGGGGCATCACACCGCGCAGGTGCGAGCGCAGCAGCGCGCCGTTGTCCGTCGTCTCGACGATCGCGAGCCGCTCCAGGCGCTTTTCGACGCCGTCGGCGATCGCGTGCAGCAGCGCTGCCCGCTCCTCGCGGCTCGTGCGCGCCCACGCGGGAAACGCCTTCTCCGCCGCGGTCACGGCCGCCTCGGCCTCCGCCGCGCCGCCCCGCGCCACCTGGGCGATCACCTGGCCGTCGATGGGCGACACGTCGTCGAACACGGCGGCCGAGCCGCCCCGTTCACCGCCGATCCAGTGGCCCTCGTGGACAGTGACATCCCCGACAGTCGCCATCCGCTCCTCCAAGTCGTTTGGTCCCAAACAACTTAGGGTCGTGGCTGCTCAGGAGTCAATATGGCGGCTATCGTTTGGAAGCAAACAAATCTGAGAGGGAGATGGCATGCCCAGGCCGATCATCGCGATCCCGTCCCGGTTCGCCGCGACCACGTCGGCGCTGCGCTACGCGGCCGTGGTGACCGCGCGGGCGCTGGCCGACGCCGTCTATCGCGCCGGGGGAGAGCCGTTCCTCATGCACCCGGTGGACGCGGGCGAGGCCGCCGCCCGGCTGGCCGTGGCCGACGGCCTGCTGCTGCCCGGCGGCGGCGACATCGCGCCCTCGGCGTACGGCGAGGACCTGGCGCACGACACCGTCTATGACGTGGACGCCGAGCAGGACGACTTCGACTTCGCGGCGGCCCGGCACGCGCTGGCGACCGGCCTGCCCACGCTGGCGATCTGCCGCGGGCTCCAGGTGGTCAACGTCGTGCTGGGCGGCCGGCTGCGTCAGCACATGGAGCCCGACCACCGCCACGTCGTCCATCCCGTGCGGGTGGCCTCCGGCTCACTGCTCGCCGAGGTGACCGGCACGGACAAGGTGGACGCCTCCTGCTATCACCACCAGTGCGCGTCGTCGCTGGGGGAGGGCCTGGTGGCCACCGCGCACGCCGAGGACGGGACGGTCGAGGCGGCCGAACGGGCCGGGCGGCGCGGATGGTTCCTCGGCGTCCAGTGGCATCCGGAGGACACCGCCGCCGTCGATCCCGTCAACCAGCGCGTCTTCGACGCGCTCGTGGAAGCGGCCGGGGCTCGCCGCTGAGGGGTCCTCAGGTCGCCCGGCGCCGGCCGCCGCGGCGCGGCGGCACGGGAGCCTCCTTGCGCAGGCTCTCGCGCCGCTCCTCGCCGTGCTCCTCCAGATGCGCGACGATGCGCCGCAGCGTGTCGGCCAGATGCACCGCCTCGGCGTCGTCCAGTGCCTCGACGACGAACTGCTCCTCGGCGTTGAACGCCGGGAAGAGTCGCTCCATCAGCGCGACCCCCTCCGGGGTGAGGCGCAGCAGGGCGAGGCGGCCGTCGTCGGGGTGCTGGCGGCGCTCGATCAGCCCGCGTCCCTCCAGGGTCTTGATGATCCCGGTCAGCGTTCCCTTGGAGATGCCCGCCTCTGCCGCGGTGTGCCGGGTCTCGATCTCCTCCCAGATCCACACCACCCACAGCACCACGAAGGCGCTCCAGGTGAGGTCGGCCGCCCGGAGCGCCGAGTTCTCCAGGTGCTGCCGCACGGCCGTGGCCGCCCGATAGAGGTTGGAGACCGCGGCGAGCGCCTCGCGCTTGACCGGAATCGACCCAAGCCTGCGGTTGACCGCCTCCTCGGTGGCGGACAGCGAATAGTGCGCGGGCACGTTCCGGCTCCCTTCGGGGATCAGACTCTTGCGTCATGTTCATTTGTACCCGTACGATCCCGCGAAAACCCGCAGGTCGTTCGGGTTCAAACGATCTTTCGTCGAGCGAGTGACCGGCCGCGGGTCCTTCAGCCGTACTCTCACCGAGAGAAGGTTTCCATGGCAGATGAGGCTCTCGCCACCGGGAGGCCCGCAGCCGGGCACATGACGGGCACGCGCGAGTTGTCCCGCCGCAGGATCGGCGTGCCGGACATCGTCTTCTTCGTGGTGGCCGCGTCGTCACCGCTGACCGTCGCGGCGGGCGGTCTCCCCATGAGCTACGCGACGACCGGCGTGCTCGGCGTCCCCGTCATCTACCTCATCCTCGCCGTCGTCCTCGGCACGTTCTCCGCGGGGTACGCCGCGATGAGCCGCCACATCTCCAACGCCGGCGCGTTCTACTCCTACATCGCCCAGGGACTCGGGCGGGTCTCCGGCGTCGGCGCCTCGTTCGTGGCCCTCGTGGCGTACAACGCGATGCAGGTCGGCCTCTACGGACTGTTCGGCTTCGCGGCCTCCGGCCTGATCTCCTCCGAGCTGGGGGTGGACGTCCCCTGGTGGGCGACGTCGCTCGTGGCGCTCGTCCTCATCGCCTTCCTCGGTTATCGCCGCATCGACCTCAACGCCAAGGTGCTCGCCGTCCTGCTGGTCTGCGAAAGCCTCACCGTGCTCGTCTTCGACATCTCGCAGGTGTCCTCGGCCCCGGCCGGGCTGTCCGGCGAGCCGTTCACGTGGGGCGCGCTGACCACGGGCGCCGTCGGGGCCGGATTCTGCTGGGTGATGGCGTCGTTCATGGGCTTCGAGTCCGGCGCCATCTACAGCGAGGAGTGCCGCGACCCGCGCCGCACGGTCAGCCGCGCGACCTACATCGCGGTCGCCGTGATCGGCGTCTTCTACGCGTTCACCGCCTGGGCGATGGCGATGGGCACCGGCGTGGACAAGATCATCGACGCCGCCGGCGAGAACGGCCCCGACCTCGTCTTCGTCCTCGGCGGCAGGACGCTGGGCCCGGCTTTCGCCACGCTGACCCAGACGTTCATGGTCACCGCGCTCTTCGCGGCCCTGCTGTCGTTCCACAACGCGGTCGCCCGCTATTTCTTCGCGCTCGGCCGTGAGGGCGTGCTGCCCAAGGGACTCGGCCTGGCCCACCCCCGGCATGGTTCGCCCCACCTGGGCTCGCTGACCCAGACGGTCATCGCCGCGCTGGTCGTGCTCGGGTTCGGCATGTCCGGCGGCGATCCGACCAACACGCTGTTCAACTGGTTCACCAACCTCGGCGCGCTCGGCGTCATCCTGCTCCTGGTGGTCACCTCGGTCTCCGTCCTCGGCTTCTTCCGGCGCCGGGGGCGCGGCGAGAACGGCTGGAGCCGGGTCGTCGCGCCCGCGCTGTCCGGGGCCGCGCTGGCGGTCGTGCTCGTGCTCGCCGTGGTCAACTTCGACGCGCTGCTCGGCACCCCGCCCGACTCCGTGCTGAACTGGCTGATCCCCGGCCTGGTGCTGATCGCCGGTGTCGTCGGGCTCGCGTACGGCGTGTGGCTGAGGGGGAGCCGTCCGGCCGTCTACGCCAAGATCGGGCACGGCGCCGACGCGGCCCAGGATGGTTGACGGCGCGGATGGCTGACGGCGCGGATGGTTGACGGCGCATAGAAGGGGCCGCTCGCACCGGACGGTGTGAGCGGCCCTCTCGATTGCGGGGTTCAGAGCTTCCGGGTTCAGTGCTTCCGGGTTCAGTGCTTCCGGGTTCAGAGCTGGGCGCCGGAGGTGCCCGACTCCAGCAGCGTGCCGCCGTTCCAGCTCACCCCGACCTGGCGGTAGTAGCCGCCGATGACCTCCTCGACCGTCAGATCGGCGAGCTCCTCCGTGGGGGCGTCGAACAGGTCGATCTCGGCCTCGCCGGCCCACGGCCGGCCGCCTTCGAAGGACGCGCCGGAGGTGGCGATGAGCTCGTCCAGGGCCAGGCCCTTGCCCGGCTCGACGGATGGCAGCCAGCGGTGGTGGGCCATTGGGTGGCCGTTGACGAACCCGTTGGTCTCGCTCGGCTCGCGCAGCCGTACGACGGCCTGGGCGAGCCGCCGGTCGGCGGCGGCCAGCGTGGCCCCGAAGACGCCGCCCGCGCCGATCCGCGGCGCGGCCAGGCCGTACGGGTGGGGGCGGGTCATGTGGATCGAGCCGAGCTTCTTGGGATAGCCCTGGTGGGTGCCGCGGGCGACGGCGAAGTCCTTGTCCACCCAGATGTAGACGCAGCGGGAGTAGGTCTGGCCGCCGTAGGAGCAGCGGACCACGACGAAGCACTCCTTGTATTGCGCCCGGACGGGATCGAGCAGTTCCTCCCGGCTCTGCGAGCACGACTGCCAGTCGGCCCAGATCACCGCCACCGCGCCGGGGTCCTCCTCGGCGAGCCCGAGCGGCTCGGGCAGCAGTGCGGCCACCTTCGCCGGGTCCGTGCGGTATTCGACCGTGAGCAGGTCGCCGGAGTAGTACCAGGGCGGGCTGGGGATCAGCGAGGACCGCCCGGTCGCCGTCTTGGGCGTGTAGAAACCGCGCACCGTCGCCACTGCGCCTCCTTGTCGTCAATCATTTGGACCCATACGATAGGCGCTGAGCTGGGCATTGTCACCATCTTCTGGCGCATATGTTTCGTGGGCGAGGGTCTTGTGGCCGCGAGGCCCGGGGCGTATTGTTTGCCCCCAAACGATCTGAGGTAAGCCCTCGCGAAGGATTGAGGAGGCCCAGTGGCAGGAGGCGCAGTGGTGGGAGGCGGGGCGCATATGGAACCGGTGGCGGAGACCGTCCGGCGCCTCACCGACCAGGGCATAGACGTCGTCAGGATCGGCTATCCCGACTTCATCGGCACCGAGCGCGGCAAGGACGTGCTGGTCGAGCGGCTTCCCGACGTCGTGGAGCACGGCATCGCCTTCTGCCGCGCGGTCTATTAC
Organism: Microbispora sp. CSR-4; assembly: GCF_008033685.1. Taxonomy (NCBI): domain Bacteria; kingdom Bacillati; phylum Actinomycetota; class Actinomycetes; order Streptosporangiales; family Streptosporangiaceae; genus Microbispora; species Microbispora sp. CSR-4. Next base: position 7,820 of record NZ_VJVX01000079.1, on the reverse strand, counting down.
ACCTCTCCGCAGGGCGACGTGGTGCCCGTGCCCGGCGGTCTCGACCAGGGCCTGCCGGACGTCTCCATCCGTCCTGACCTGTCCACGCTCGTCCCGCTGCCGTGGGAGCCGGGAGTCGCGGCCTGTCTCGGCGACACCGTCGACCCGGCCACCGACGCCCCCTTCCCCGAGGCGCCGCGCGAGGTGGTCCGCGCCGCCGCGGCCCGGCTCGGTGAGCTGGGCCTCACCGGAGTGGTCGGTCCCGAGCTGGAGTATTTCCTGCTCGAACCCGACGGAGCCGGCTGGAAGCGCTACGACGACGCCCCGGGCAACGTGTACGTCGCCGGCACCAAGGGCGACCGGAGCTCGCACATCCTGCGTACGCTGCGGACGCTGCGCCCGATGGACCTCGGCGTCACGATGGGCAACCACGAGTTCGCCAGCGGGCAGTTCGAGATCAACCTGCACCACAGCGAGGCCGTCGGCGCGGCCGACCGGGCCTTCCGCTTCAAATCGGCCATCAAGGAGCTGGCCCGCCGCGACGGACTGCTGGCCACGTTCATGGCCAAGCCCTTCAACGACGAGGGCGGCTCCGGATTCCACATCCACCTGTCGTGCGCCGACGCCGAGGGCCACAACGTCTTCGCCGACCCGGCGGGGCCGTACGGGCTGTCGGAGACGGCCAGGCACGCGGTCGGCGGAGTGCTCGCACACGCGCCCGCGCTGGCGGCCCTGCTCAACCCGACCGTGAACTCCTACAAGCGCTTCGGCCCCGACACGCTCGCCCCCTGGCTGATCGACTGGGGGCTGGACAACCGCAGCGCGATGGTCCGCGTGCCGCCGGAGCGCGGCGCGGCCAGCCGGTTCGAGGTACGGCTCGGCGACTCGTCGGCCAACCCCTACCTCGGCATCGCGGGACTGCTCGCCGCGGCCTACCTCGGCATCCGCGACCGGGTCGAGCCGCCCGCGCCGCTGGAGGGCTACGGCTACGACACGAGCAAGGCCCCGCTGCTGCCCTCCTCGCTGTCCGAGGCGCTCGACGCGCTCGCCGCCGACGACGCGTTCGCCGAGGTGCTCGGCAAGGAGTTCTCCACCGCCTACCTCACGTACAAGCGCAACGAGGTCGAACGGTTCACCCAGTTCATCACCGACTGGGAGTTCCGTGAGTACGCCTACCACCTGTAACCCCGTTTTCCCCTGAAGGAGAGCCGATGCGCCCGGACGACGTCGACCTGGCGAACCTTGACAACTTCCTCGACGGTGAGACGCCCTGGCGCATGTTCGATGTGCTGCGTGCCGAGGCGCCGATCCACTGGCAGGACGAGGGCGAGCACGGGAGCGGCTTCTGGTCCCTGACCCGGCACGAGGACATCGTGCGGGCCGACCGCGACGCCGAGACGTTCACCTCCACCAAGTTCGTGAACCTGGAGGAGGTGGACGACCGGCAGGCCGACATCCGCCGCTCCATCCTGGAGACCGACGGCCCCCGGCACCTGTCCCTGCGCCGCCTGCTCCAGCGCGACTTCACCCCCCGGGCCGTGGCCGGATACGAGGTGTTCCTGCGCGGGCTGACCGCCAAGACGCTGGACGCCGCCCTGGCCAAGGGCACGTTCGACTTCGTGAAGGAGGTCTCCGCCGACTTCCCGATCAACGTGCTGGCCCGGATGCTCGACGTGCCCGAGGGGGACACCCAGCAGCTCATCGACTGGGGCAACCGGATCATCGGCAACACCGACCCCGACTACGCCGACGTCCTGCTGCACAGCGAGGAGAGCGAGAAGTATCGCGACCTGCCGTTCCGCAGCCCGGCGTCCCTGGAGGTCTTCGAGTACGGCCGCGAGCTGGCCCGGCAGCGCCGCGGCGGCGACGGCACCGACCTGGTCAGCCGGCTGGTCAACCAGACCCCCTCGGACGGCGAGCCGCTGACCGCCCGCGACTTCGACAACTACTTCCTGCTGCTCGTCGTGGCCGGCAACGAGACCACGCGCCACGCCATCACGCACACCATGAAGGCCCTCATCGAGAACCCCGAGCAGCTCGCCAAGCTGCGCGACAACCCCGGCCTCATGCCGGCGGCGGTCGAGGAGTTCCTGCGCTGGGCCTCCCCGGTCTACCACTTCCGCCGTACGGCGACGAAGGACGTGGAGATCCACGGCCAGAAGATCGCGGCGGGGGACAAGGTCGTCATGTGGTTCGCCTCGGGCAACCGCGACGAGCGGGTCTTCGCCGACCCCTATGCGTTCGACGTGACGCGCGAGAACAACGACCACATCACCTTCGGCAAGGGCAGCCCGCACTTCTGCCTGGGCAACTCCCTCGCCCGGCTGGAGATCCGGATCATGTTCGAGGAGCTGCTGCCGCGCCTGGCCGACATCAGGCTCGCGGGCGACGTTCGCCGTGTCCGGTCCAACTTCGTCAACGGCATCAAGGAACTCCCGGTCACGGTCACCCTGGCCTGACCCACGCCGGACGGCCCACAGCGGGGCCGGCGGGCTCTCACCGCCCCGCCGGCCCCGCTGTGCTCCTCTGCGCCGTACGGTTACCGGATCTCGTGATCGGCATCGAGGACCATCGGGATCTCCGCCGTGTCTTCCAGAGACGTGTCGTTCACGTCCCGGGGATCGCCGTCGGCCCGGGCGTCACCTCGATGGCCCGGGCGGTCCGGGGTCTGCGCCCGTTCGTCCCGCGGGCGCCGGGACCGGCCTGCCTGTTGGTCCTTCCGCATGAAGACACCTCCAGGGTGATGGGAGTGAGGGCCTGCGTGCCCTCGCATGGTTGCGTACCCGCTGTCCGGTATCGCCCTGGTCACCGATCGGCATGAGCAGCCCGAGACGTGCGGAATCCCAGCAGGGCAAGCAGTCCCGTCATGACCACGCCGACGGCCGCCAGGCCCACGCGGTCGGCCGCCGTGTCGGTGTTGGAGATCAGGCCGAACGCGGTGTGCGCGATCAGGGCGCCGGAGGCCAGGGCGAGGCTGTGCCGGTCCGTCCACCGGCCGCCGGCCGTCCAGCGGCGCAGGAGCCACGCGACGACGACCGCCAGCACGGCCGCCGCCGACATAGGAACGATCACCCATCCGCCGTGGGTGAAGGCGGGCCGGGTCGCGCCGCCGAACGGGAACAGCGAGGCCAGAAATGCGAAGACGGCCACGGCGCCGAACACCCCGGCCGCCGCGGGCGAGGGCGGGCCGATCGGGGACATGGCCTGGCGGAGCCTCGGCCGCAGCCCCACCACCGTCAGCAGGACCACGGCGGCCGCGCAGCCCGCGAGGATCGCCGGCGGCGCCTCGTAGCCGGGGTCGATGGCCGTCACCACCGTCACCCGCAGCAGCAGCGCGCCGAGGACGAAGACCGCCCCGGCCACCCAGGTGCCGAGCCTGCCCAGGTAGGGCCGGTCACGCAGCGACGGGACGATCAGATCGGTCAGCAGGATCGGGATCGCGGCGCTGAACACCGCGTGATAGGGGATCTGCAGCTCGGCGTAGGCGCTGTTCAGGCCCAGGATCCGGGGGGCCCACCCGGCGGCGCCGTAGATCGTGGGGCTGCTCAGCGCCTGCAGCGCCAGGCCCTCCTCGACGATGCCGTACGCGGCCCCGAGCAGCAGCACCCCCGTCCAGCCCGTCCCGGCCCGCCGTACGAGCTCGCGCACCAGGACGACGCCCGCGCCGTAAATCGGGATCCACAGCAGCAGGAGCCAGGCCATGCGCAGCGGCGGGTTGCCGAGGGTGAACTCGGCCACGAGCGGTGTGATCACCGCGAGGAGCAGTGCGGCCAGTCGGCCGCGCGTCCTGTTCACCTTGTTCGCTTTGTTCGCTTTGTTCGCCGTCATGCGCCCAGCGTGTTGCGCACCCACCGCGCACGTCTGCCGCCCCGGGGCCTGGCCGTGGCAACCCAGGTGACAACCCGGAGTCGACTTTGGTTGCTGCCGCCGGCGGGCCCGCCGTCATTACGCTGGGCGTTCGTGACGGCAGACGTACGGCCGGGTCCGGCCACGACGCGGCGGGACCGGGCCATCCGGGTGGGGGGCGTCGCCTGCGCGCTGGCCGCGGCGGCGGTCGTCGTGCACGGCGACCTCGGCGCCGCCTCCGGCTGGTGGCTCGCCGTGGACGTGGCAGGCGGTGCGGTGGCGTGCGGGGCGTTGTGGCTGGCGCGCCGGTGGCCGGCCACCATGGCGCTCGTGGCCGTGGCACTGGCCGTGCCCGCGGCCTCGGCGTCGGTCGCGGCCGGCATCGCCACGCTCATGACCGCTCTGTATCGCCGCTCGGCCGTCGCGATCGCGGTGGGTGCGGCGTGGGTGGCCGCGACGCTGGCCCGGTTCTGGCTGCGGCCGCCCGGGCTGGCGCCCTACCCGGTGTGGGCGCTGGTCGCGGTGTTGTTCGGGGTGGCGCTGACCGGATGGGGGATGCTGGCGCGTGCCCGCCGTCAACTGGTGCTGTCGCTGGAGGAGCGGGTCCGCAGGGCCGAGGAGGAGCAGCGGCGACGCGTCGAGCAGGCCCGCCACGCCGAACGCCTGGCCATCGCCCGCGAGATGCACGACGTGCTGGCGCACCGGCTGTCGCTGCTGGCCCTGCACGCCGGGGCGCTGCAGTTCAACGCGCGGGCCGACCCCGAGGAGGTCGTCGAGGCGGCCGCGGTGGTGCGCTCCAGCGCACATCAGGCGTTGCAGGAGCTGCGCCAGGTCATCTCGGTGCTCCGCGAGGCGCCCGTCCTGGCCGAGCTGGACCTGCACGCACTGGTCGAGGAGGTACGGCAGGCGGGCATGGAGGTGGAGATGCGCGACGGCGGCGTACGCCTGCCCGGCCTGCCGGGCCAGACGGCGCGGGCGGCCTACCGGATCGTCCAGGAAGGGCTCACCAACGCCAGGAAGCACGCGCCGGGCAGGCCCGTCACCGTCCGCCTCGACGGCGGGCCGGAGCAGGGGCTCGCCATCGAGGTGCGCAACCCCGTGGTGCACGCTCCCCGGGGTGAGGGCGCCGGCCTGGCGGGGATGCGGGAGCGGGCCGAGCTGGCGGGCGGCCGGGTGGAGCAGGCCGGGATGGACAACGGCGAGTTCCGTCTGGCGGTCTGGCTACCATGGCCGGTGTGAGCGCCGTACGCGTGCTGGTCGTGGACGACGACCCGCTCGTCAGGGCGGGTCTGACACTGATGCTGAAGGGCGCCGACGAGCTCGTCGTGGTGGGCGGAGTGGCCGACGGCGCCGAGGTCGCGGCCGCGGTCGACGCGTACGCGCCCGACGTGGTGCTCATGGACATCCGCATGCCGGGCCTGAACGGGATCGACGCCACCCGGCTGCTGCGGCGGCGGTCCGACCCGCCCCACGTCATCATGCTGACCACGTTCGACGCCGACGAGCACGTCTTCGGCGCGCTGCGCGCCGGGGCCAGCGGGTTCCTGCTCAAGGACACCCCGCCGGAGGGCATCGTGGACGCGGTGCTCCGCGTCGCGGCGGGGGAGCCGATCCTGTCGCCCGGCGTGACCCGGCGCCTGATCGCCCACCTGGCGCCCGAGGCGGAGGACCGCCGCCGCGACGACGCGCGCAGGCTGCTGTCCCGGCTCAGCGACCGCGAGCGTGAGGTCGCCGCCGCGGTCGGCCGGGGCGCGTCGAACGCGGACATCGCGGCCGAGCTTCACATGAGCGTCGGCACGGTCAAGAGCTACATCTCCCGCATCCTCACGAAGACCGGCCTGGACAACCGCGTCCAGCTCGCCCTCATCGCCCACGACAACCCCCTCTAGGTCCATGCGGCGTGTGTTCACGCGGCGGGCCGCCGGTTCAGGCCGGACAGCTGCCAGGCCAGCCGCGTACGGACGGTGGGGATGCGGCCGGCCACGGCGAGGACGAGGTTGCGCAGCACGCGGCGGCCCGCGGCGGCGGTGGCGAGCTTGGTGAGCCGCCCGGCGAGGGCGACCACCTGCTCGGCGTGGGGGAGCCGGGTGGCGGCATAGGAGTCGAGGAGGCCGTCCGGACCGCCGTCGAGCACCCGGGCCAGCGTCTCGCCCAGGTGTACGGCATCGTCGATGCCCAGGTTCATGCCCTGGCCGCCGGCGGGCGAGTGCACGTGGGCGGCGTCGCCGGCCAGCAGGATGCGGCCCCGGCGGTAGGTGTCGGCGATGCGGTGGTGGACCCTGAAGCGCGAGCTCCAGATCAGCTCCTGCACCCGCGCGGGCTCGGCCTCGGGTCCGCGGGTGTCGAGCAGGTGCTGGACGAGGGGGATGCCGGGCTCCCTGGGCGCCTCGTCCACGGTGGCGACGATGCGGTGCAGGCCGCCGGGCAGCGGGGCGGCCACGACCAGACCGGCGGGCGAGAAGTACAGGACGACCTCGTCGTCGGGCACCCCGCCGGACAGCCGGACGTCGGCCAGCACGAACGACTCGGCGTACGTGCCGCCGCTGAAGCCGATCCCCGCGCTCTGGCGGACGGTGCTGTTCATGCCGTCGGCGCCGATCAGATAGGCGGCGTGGATGACCTGCCCGTCGTCCAGGGTGGCGGTGACGCCGTCGGCGTCCTGCTCGATGCCGCTCACCCGGGTGGGCCTGATCACCTTGCCGCCGAGCTCGTGCAGACGGGCCAGCAGGTGGGCCTCGGTGTCGGCCTGGGAGATCATCAGGGTGTAGGGGTAGGCGGTCGGCAGGCCGTCGAAGGGCACCGGCAGCAGCACCCGGTCGCGGTCGCGGATGGTGAAGACCGGCGCGTGGATGCCGTGCGCGGCCAGCCGGTCCGCCACGCCGTACGGCTCCAGGACTTCCAGCGTGCGGGAGTGCACGACGGCGGCGCGGGAGGTGTTGGCGCCGCCCTCCTGCGCGTCCACGATCACGACGTTCCGGCCGTGCTGGGTCAGGACGATCGCGGCGGTCAGCCCGACGGGCCCGGCTCCGACGATGAGCACCTCGGCGTTCATGGCGTCTCCTTGGTCAACGGTTGTTGGCATGACCGTAAGCCCGCTGCGCGTAGGAAGTCAACACATGTTGGCCTACAATCGTTGACATGAGACGATCCTCCGCCGAGACCAAGGCCGTGATCCTGGCCGCGGCCCGCGAACGCTTCGCCGCCGACGGCTACGACAAGGCCACCATCAGGGCCATCGCCGCCGACGCGCGGATCGACCCGGCCATGGTGATGCGTTATTTCGGCACCAAGGAGAAGCTGTTCGCGGCCGCGGCCGAATTCGACCTTGAGCTGCCGGAGTTGCCCGCGGACCAGGCCGGTGTCGGCCTGGTGCGCCACTTCCTGCGTAAGTGGGAGGCCGACGAAGGCCTGCAGGTTCTCCTGCGTACCGGCGTGACGAACGAGGCCGCCGCCGAGCGCATGCGGACGATTCTCGGTGGCCAGGTCATGCCGCTCGTGGTCAGCCTGACCGGCGATCCGGAACGTGCCCCCCTGCGGGCCTCCCTGGTCGCCTCACAACTGCTGGGCTTGGCCCTGTCCCGCTACATCCTGAAATTTCCGCCGATGGTGGCGGCCACAGAGGAGGAGCTCGTCGCCTGGCTGAGTCCCACCATCCAGCGCTATCTCACCGAGTGAGGCCGTGCTCTCACCGAGTGAGGCTGTGCTGCGGAGGTCGCCCGCGTCTGGTTCACAGCGTCGGCGCTCATAGTTTCGGTGCCTTTTTTCAGTGGAGTCAGCGTGGCCGGGGGATCGTCCTCAATGGCGGCCGCGTAGGCGCTAGCGCAGTTACGTACGGGACGGACTTTGGCCCCGGTCACTGCGCCGGAAGGAACCTCCGGTCCTCGCGAAGCCCGCTCGAGCAATGCTTAGAACCTAATAGCACTGCACGGCACCGGATGACTCCTACTTGAAACCCGGGGCTTGACCCCTATCCACAGGCGGCGGGCTCCGGTGCC
>NZ_VJVX01000078.1:0-27145 GCF_008033685.1 Microbispora sp. CSR-4 | reverse complement strand
GCCGTCCTCGCCCTCCGCCTCACCAGCACCCGGCGCCGCCGCCGCATCGAAAAGCTGATCCTCCTCAACAGCCGCGGCACCCCCCTCGGCACATGAGCCCCCGGGCCCGCCACGTACGGATGGAAGGGCGGGGAGTGGACGCCGAGCGACGGCGGCCGTGCGCACCTCAGCCGAACGCGGCCTCGGTGACCGGCGCCCACTCCCGCCACTCGCGCAGCCGCTCGGCGTAGATGGCCTCGATCTCGGGGAGCGTGTTGCCGAGGACGAGCCGCCGGGGCGGCTTCTCGGCGTCGGCGAGCATGAGTATGGGCCCGCGCGGCGACCCGCAGTTCGGTGCCAGGCCGGCGCTGCCTGAGCCCCGCATCGCCCACCGCATCCGCGACTGGAACGCCAGGCTCGGCTTCGTCGCCGCCGGGCTCGGCATCACGACCGTCCCCCGGATCGCCGTCTCCGGCCTGCCCGCCGGGATCGCCATCGTCGAGGTGGACGACCCCGCCCATTCCAGGCGTACCGCCCTGGCCGTGACCAGGTCAGATCCGTCTCCAGGACAGCGCGCCGTCGTCGCGGCCCTCCGAGCCGCGGCCGAATCCGCATGACCCCGTGCACCGAGACCGGGGCGTTCAACGACCCGGACACGATGGAGGTCGGCCGGGGCGGCATGACCCGGGGCGGTGCGGCGCGGTCCGAGGGTGGTCGGCTGCCTGTCGCGCCGCTGGTGTCTCGGGCCCTCATTGGCGCGAGGAGCGTTGCCGTAACTCGATGGCCGGAACGAGGCCGCCTGTGGCACGGTATGGGCGTGTCCGAGCAGATTCCGCCGCCTCGCAGCGTGGACGAGGCGATCGCCGCCGAGCAGGCGGGCCGCGCCCCGCGTTACCTGTACTTCTGGGGCCACCGGCCGGCCCGCGACGGCGGCATCGGTCGCGGCTGCCTGTCGCAGTGGTGGCCCGCCGCCTTCACCGAGGACGGCCGCACCTTCGCCTCCGCCGAGCACTACATGATGGCGCACAAGGCCTGGCTGTTCGGCGACGAGCGGACCGCCGAGCGGATCCTCGCGGCGGACCACCCGCGTGAGGTCAAGCAGCTCGGCCGCGTCGTACACGGCTTCGACGACCAGGTATGGGCGGCCAACCGGTTCGACATCGTGGTCCGCGGCAGCATCGCCAAGTTCGGCCAGAACCCGGAGCTGACGCGCTTCCTGCTCGGGACCGGAGACCAGGTCCTGGTGGAGGCGAGCCCGCTCGACCGGATCTGGGGCATCGGCCTGGCCTCCGACGACGAACGCGCCGCCTCCGCCTCGACCTGGCAGGGCCTCAACCTGCTCGGCTTCGCCCTGATGGCGGCCCGTGACGCGCTGAAGCCCGGCCTGTGACGCGCTGAAGCCCGGCTCGTGAGCGCGGACGCCGCCCCGCCACATCACACGTGAGAGGCCACCGGCGGCGCCGTCCCGCGTACGACGCCGCCGCCCGCTCGTCTCCTGACTAGACGAACCGCCACAGGTGGTCGCCTGCGCCGTTGTCGTCGGCGAGCACGATCTGGGCGCCCTGCGCGGTGGAGCCGCCGCTGACGCCGAGGACCCGGCCGCCGTTGGCGCACTGGATGCGGAAGTATCCGTTGGATCCGTACCGCAGCCGCCACCGGTGGTCGGCGGTGCCGTTGTCGTCCCACTGGAGCGCCCGCGCGCCCGCTGCGGTGGACATGTTCTCCACGCCGAGCACCTTGCCGCTGTTGGAGTTGCGCAGGCGCAGGTAGCCGCCGGAATCGACCACAGCGGTCCACAGATGGTCGGCGGTGCCGCTGTCGCCCCACTGGATCACCAGGCCGCCATTGGCGGTGGACATGTTCTGCACGCCCAGCACCAGCCCGCTGGCCAGGTTCTGGATGCGCCGGGCGCCGTTCGGCACGAACCGCCACTGGTTGTCCGCGCTGCCGTTGTCGGAGTCCTGCACCGCCTGGGTCCCGTTGGCGGTCGAGCCGCCCTGAATGGCCAGCAGTTTGCCGCTGTTGACGTTGCGGATCTTGTGCGAACCGTCGCCCACGTCGATGATCGTCCAGCGGTGGTCGGCGGTGCCGTTGTCGCTCCACTGCAGCACGCGGGCGTTGTCGCCGGTGGACATGTTCTCCACCCCCAGCACCTTGCCGCTGTTGACGTTGCGCAGCCGTACGGCGGTGCCGTCGACGACCATCTCCCAGTCGTGGTCGGCGGTGCCGTTGTCGGTCCACTGGAGGGCGAGACCGCCGTCGGCGGTGGACATGTTCTGGATGCCGAGGACGAGCCCGCTGGCCGCGTTGACCAGCCGGAAGCTCGCGCTCCCGCCTCCGCCGCCACCGCCACCGGTGTTCCAGTAGACGGTGTAGTTGTGCCCGTGGGCGTCGTGGAACGGGCCGAGGGTGACCGGCGACCCGTTGGCGGTGGCCGTGAACGTCAGCGCCGTGGTGCCGGTGCGGGTGATCGAGGAGGTGTCGAGGGCGGGCAGCGCCGACAGCGCCGTGTTGCCGTAGTTCCCGGCCAGGACGACCGGGCCGTACGTGATCGCCGCGACGTTGGGGTTGTCGTTGGCGGCCTTCATGACCACGCGCATCGGCAGGCGCACCGTGACGGTGTCGCCGGAGGCCCAGACGCGGGTGAGGGTCGCGTAGGAACCGGGAGTGGTGTCGACGTTCTGCTGCTCGCCGTTGACGCTGATCGTCGCCCCGGTGGCCCAGCCGGGGATGCGCACGCGCATCGACCATGACCCGCCGGCGGTGCCGTCGACCCGCAGCGTGACGGTGTCGCTCGCCGGATAGGACGTCGTCTGGGTGACCGTGATCCCCCGCTGGGTCCAGTTCAGGACCGACGGCGTGAACAGGTTCACGATCAGGGTGGTGCCGTTGTGGAAGTACACGGAGTCCATCAGCGCCGTGTTGACCTCCACCCCCGTGCCCTGGCAGCACCAGAAGGAGGTGTAGTCGGTGCTGTAGGTGCCGCCGCCCCACGCCGGGCCGACGCCTCGGCGGCCGCCCGGCTTGAGCGGCGTGAAGTAGGTGACGTGCCCGTGGCCGTCGGACGGGTTCTGCGCGCCGATGATGTGGTTGAACAGCGCCTGCTCGTAGAAGTCGAAGTACGCCGCGCGGTCCGGGTCGAGCAGCCACAGCTCGCGGGTCAGCTTGAGCATGTTGTAGCTGTTGCAGTGCTCGCAGGTGTCGTTGGTGAGATACCCGGCGATGGCGTTCGGGGCCCGGAAGTGCTCCGCCTGGCTGTTGCCGCCGATCGCGTACGTGTGCGCGCCGACGGTGATGTTCCAGGCGTTGGTGGCGATGTCCTGATAGCGGGTGGCGCCGGTCGCCTTGTATTCGCGGGCCGCGCCGATCCACTTGGGCACCTGGGTGTTGGCGTGCAGGCCGTTGAGCTGGTCCTGGCCGGCCGCGAGAGGGTTGAAGACGGCCGCATGGTCGAACCGCTGCGCCACGGTCAGCCAGCGGGCGTCGCCGGTCTGCTGGTAGAGGTCGGTGAGCACGGCGTTCATGCCGCCGAACTCGGTGCCGAGCATGGCCTGCATCTGGCTGCCGTTCAGCCTGCCGGTCCGCTGGTCCACCCATCCGGCCAGCGCCAGGAGCACGTCGCGCGCCTGGGTGCTGCCGATGTGACGCCACACGTCGAGCAGGCCGGCCATGGTCTTGTGGACGCAGTAGTACGGCACGTTGCCGTTGCTCAGCGTGCGGGCCTCGAGCGCGGTGAAGTCGGACTCGGGGAAGCCGGACAGATATCCGGCGTTGAAGCCGGCGGCGCCGTTGTTGGCCTGGCACTTGGCCAGCTCGGCCACCATGTAGGTCGCCTTGTCCCGGCAGGTCGTGTCGCCGAGCACCGCCCACGCCTGCGCCCACGCGGTGAGGAAGTGTCCCTGAATGTGGGTGCGGAACGGGAAGTTCGGGGCGTCCCATCCGCCGTTCGTGGCGGCGCCGCCGGTGGACAGGCGGTGGTTGGCCCGGAAGTTGTAGAGCAGCCGATCGACGTCGACGAACCGCAGGTATGACAGCGTGCGGTTCTGGTTGTCCAGCCAGCGGCCCCCGGTCAGCCGCACCTGGCCCAGCTCGAAGGCGTACGCCGACACGCCGATGTCGGCCCGGGCCGGTGCGACCGAGGCTTGGGCGGCCCGCGAGCCGGCGACCTCTCCGACGGCGGAGGCCACGACGGCCGCGCCTGCGGCGTGGAACAGCCTGCGCCTGCTGAAGGATGAGGGCGGCACGTGTCCTCCTGAACGTCTGCGCAGTGTTAGCGCTACCAAAATCGCGCGTTCGTCATCCCTCGTGGGATGACGTGGAACGAGGCGCGGGACATCCGCGGAACCGAGGGGCGCTCTCCCTGCCGCAGGAGCGAACGGTGGGCGGCGAGACCGCCGCCCACCCCCGCTCCGACAGGAGACCACCCGGGCTCAGTCTGGGAAACCGCCCCGAAAACTGTCAAGACCGTGTCGGAAACTTTCGCCTGATCACTCGACACGATGACTCTCCTGCCTGCGCCGATGCGAAATCCGCTGCGGCAACGTTCCGAAAAATGCGCTGTCATGGTGGATTCGGCTGAAACTTTCACCGGCGCGCGCGTCGCGGCCCGGTGACCGCGCCCGGTAAGGGCAGGCGGCGCGGCGTCAGGCGAACCACACGCGCCGCAGCCCCTTGACGGAACCGGCGAGGTCGTATTTGCTCCGCCGCACACCCATCGGCAACCGGCAGGAGGACCGGCCCGGAGCGCGATGTTATCGATAACAGCGATCGGCCCGCGCCGAGGGCGACGGGCCGGCCACGGACAAGGAGTCAGATGCGCAGGATCGTTGGATGGGCGCTGGCGGCGGTGCTGGCCGCCGGGTCCCTGGTCGCGACCGGCGGCATGACGTCGCCGGCCGCCGCGTTGGACAACGGGCTCGCCCGTACGCCCCAGATGGGGTGGAACGACTGGAACAGTTTCGGCTGCAACGTCAACGAGAACCTCGTGCGGCAGACCGCGGACGCCATGGTCTCCAGCGGCATGGCGGCGGCGGGCTACACGTACGTCAACATCGACGACTGCTGGTCGACCAAGAGCCGCAACGCCAACGGCGACCTGGTGGCCGACCCGCAGAAGTTCCCCAACGGGATCAAGGCCCTGGCCGACTACGTCCACTCCAAGGGGCTGAAGCTCGGCATCTACTCGTCGGCGGGCACCACGACCTGCGCGGGCTATCCGGCCAGCCTGGGCTACGAGCAGCGGGACGCCGCCCTGTGGGCCTCCTGGGGCATCGACTACCTGAAGTACGACAACTGCGGCGACCACCAGGGCAAGAACGGGCAGCAGCGCTACACGGCGATGCGTGACGCGCTCGCCGCCACCGGCCGTCCGATCCTGTTCAGCCTGTGCAACTGGGGCCAGGAGAGCGTCTGGACCTGGGGCATGCAGACCGGCAACTCCTGGCGCACCACGGGCGACATCCAGGCGAACTGGAACTCCGTCATGGGCATCCTGGACCAGCAGGTCGGGCTGGAGGCCTACTCGGGGCCGGGCGGCTGGAACGACCCCGACATGCTGGAGGTCGGCAACGGCTCGCTGACGGCGACCGAGGCTCGGGCGCACTTCAGCCTCTGGTCCCTGCTGAACGCGCCGCTCATCGCGGGCAACGACATCCGCTCGATGAGCGCCGAGACCCGCTCGATCCTCACCAACACCGAGGTCATCGCCGTCAACCAGGACTGGGGCGGCCGGCAGGGCCACAAGATCAGTGACAACGGCAACCTGGAGGTGTGGCGCAAGCCGATGGCGAACGGCTCGGTCGCCGTCGTGCTGCTCAACCGGGGAAGCGGCACGGCGACCGTGTCCACCACCGTCTCCGCCCTCGGCCTCGGCGCCGCCGCCTCCTACTCCGTACGCGACCTGTGGGCGCACACGACCGGCTCCTCGTCCGGGACGATCAGCGCGTCGGTGCCCGCGCACGGAGCCGCGATGTACGTCGTGAGCGGAGGAGGCCTGGTCACGCCGTCTCCCACGCCCACTCCCACCGGGACGAGCGCGATCAAGGGCGTGGGGTCGGGCCGCTGCCTCGACGTCGCCGGGGTTTCCCAGGCCAACGGCGCCCAGGTGCAGCTCTGGGACTGCAACGGGCAGTCCAACCAGCGGTGGACGCCGACCGCCTCGGGTGAGCTGCGGGTCTACGGCAACAAGTGCCTGGACGTGTACAACGCCGGCACCGCCGACGGCACCAATGTGATCATCTGGGACTGCAACGGGCAGAGCAACCAGAAGTGGCGGCTCAACGCCGACGGCAGCATCACCGCGGTCGGCGCGAACAAGTGCCTGGACGCCTACAACGCCGGCACCGCCAACGGCACAAAGATCATCATCTGGTCCTGCAACGGCCAGTCCAACCAGCGCTGGACCCGCGTCTGACCACATGTTCCGGGGGCGCCCTCGCCGCGAGGGCGCCCCATCGGGCGCGCTCCTCCGGACCTTTACTCCTTTACACTGTTAGACATCCGATGTATGCGGCCTCGTTCGCGAGGAAACAGTGGAGGAGGCTTCCGTGGCGGTCACGGACGCGGCGATCGACAAGATCAAGCAGATGATCACGTCGGGCGAGCTCGCTCCGGGCGATCGGCTGCCGAAGGAGGCCGATCTGGCCGAACGGCTCGGCCTGTCCCGCAACTCCCTGCGGGAGGCCGTCCGCGCCCTCGCCCTGATCAACGTGCTCGACGTACGGCAGGGCGACGGCACGTACGTCACCAGCCTGCAGCCCCACCTGCTCCTGGAGGCGATGTCGTTCGTCGTGGACTTCCACCGCGACGACACCGTGCTGCAGTTCCTGGAGGTGCGGCGGGTGCTGGAGCCCGCCGCCACCGCGATGGCCGCGATGAACATGTCCGACGAGGACATCAAGGAGCTGCGCGCCATCCTCGACGCGCTGCCCGCCGAGCCCAGCGTGGAGGAGCTGGTCGCCAACGACCTGCGGTTCCACCAGCACATCGCGGCGGGGTCGGGCAACCCGGTGCTGTGCTCGCTGATCGACAGCCTCTCCGGGCCGACGACGCGGGCCCGGGTGTGGCGCGGCCTCACCCAGGAGGGCGCGCTCGACGACACCCGCGAGCAGCACGTGATGATCTGTGAGGCGATCGCGGCCCGCAGGCCGGAGGTCGCCAGGGCGTGGGCCACGGTCCACGTCGCGGGCGTCGAGGAGTGGCTCCGCCGCACGCTCTGAAAGCGCGCGGCCTCACGCGCGGCCTCACGCGCGGCCTCTCCGGGCCGAGGTGATACACCCGATGTGTCGTCCTCGGACGATGGCCCTGCCGTACGGGTGAAGTCGATAGCATCATCACGGATACATCCGATCTATTATCCGGCCGATGTCCTGGATTGTCGGAAAGTGCAGGCTAGTTCGCTGCCAAGACCCCAAATAGCCAGCAGATACATCGGATCGGTGGCGTGTTACGCAAGAGTTTCAGTGCTATGTCCTTGTTCCGAGGTCGCCGTGTGATCGGAGGAATGTGTGACTCACCCCCCGTTACGACTCCCCACCGACCTCGCGGCCGTCCTCGCCCCGCCCGCGCAGGCGACCGCGGAACCCGCCCCGCAGGGCGCTCCCGACAACCTGACCCTCTGGTACGACCGGCCCGCCACCGACTGGGAGACCCAGGCGTTGCCGATCGGCAACGGCCCGCTGGGCGCGAAGATCTTCGGCGGCGTGGCCACCGAGCAGCTCCAGTTCAACGAGAAGACGCTGTGGACGGGCGGCCCCGGCTCCCCGGGCTACGACTTCGGCAACTGGAAGACCCCGCGGCCGGACGCCATCGTCGAGGTCCAGCGCCAGATCGACCGCGACGGCAGGATGACGCCGGAGGCCGTGGCCGCCAAGCTCGGCCAGCCCAAGACGGGCTTCGGCGCCTACCAGACCTTCGGCGACCTCTATCTCGACTTCGCCGGCACGCCGCAGAACCCCGCCTCCTACCGGCGTGAGCTCAGCCTGCGTGACGCGGTGGCCCGGGTGACCTACGCCGCCGACGGCGTCACGTACTCGCGTGAATACTTCGCCGGCCATCCCGGCAACGTGATCGTCGGCCGGCTCTCCGCCGACCGGGGCGGCAAGGTCTCCTTCACCCTGCGCCACACCTCGCCGCACGCCGACAAGACCGTCACCGCCGCGAACGGCAGGCTCATCATCCGCGGCGCGCTGCCGGACAACAAGATGAGGTTCGAGGCGCAGGTGCAGGTGCTCAACCAGGGCGGCACCCGCACCGACGACGGAGACAGGGTCACCGTCACGGGCGCCGACAGCGCGATGTTCGTGCTGTCGGCCGGCACCGACTACGCCGGCGACTATCCCGCCTATCGCGGCCCGGACCCGCACGCGAAGGTGACCGCGGCCGTGGACGCCGCGGCCGGCAAGAGCCACGACCAGCTCAAGCAGGCGCACCTGGCCGACTACCGCAACCTGTTCGACCGGGTGAAACTGGACATCGGCCAGAGCACCCCGGCCGTCCCGACCGACCGGTTGCTCCGCGCGTACACGGGCGGCGACTCGGCCGACGACCGGGCGCTCGAGGCGCTGATGTTCGCCTACGGCCGCTACCTGCTGATCTCCTCCTCGCGGGAGAACGACCTGCTGCCCGCCAACCTGCAGGGCGTGTGGAACAACTCGACCAGCCCGCCATGGTCGGCCGACTACCACGTCAACATCAACCTGCAGATGAACTACTGGCTCGCCGAGCAGACGAACCTCGACGAGACCACCGGTCCGTACGCCAGGTACATCGCGGCGATGGTCGCGCCCGGCACGAAGACCGCCCAGGAGATCTACGGCGCCCGGGGCTGGGTGGTCGGCAACGAGACCAACCCGTTCGGCTTCACCGGCCTGCACGACTGGGCCACGTCGTTCTGGTTCCCCGAGGCCGCGGCCTGGACCACCCAGCAGCTCTACGACCGGTATCGGTTCACCAGTGACGTGACCTACCTGCGCGACACCGCCTATCCGGTGATCAAGGGCGCCGCCGAGTTCTGGCTCGACTTCCTGCACACCGATCCGCGCGACGGCACGCTGGTCGTGTCGCCCGGCTACTCCCCCGAGCACGGCGACTTCTCCGCGGGCGCGTCGATGTCCCAGCAGATCGTGCGCGGGGTCCTCACCAACGCGCTCGCCGCCGCGAAGAAGCTCGGTGTGGACGAGGGCTTCCAGGCGGAGGTGACGGCGACGCTCGCCAGACTCGACCCGGGCATCCGCGTCGGCTCCTGGGGTCAGCTCCAGGAGTGGAAGAGCGACTGGGATTCCAAGACGGACGACCACCGGCACGTCTCGCACCTCTACGCGCTGCATCCCGGCAACCAGATCACGGCGGGGGCGCCCGAGGCGGAGGCCGCGAAGGTCTCGCTCACGGCCCGCGGCGACGGCGGCACCGGCTGGAGCAAGGCCTGGAAGATCAACTTCTGGGCGCGGCTGCTCGACGGCGACCACGCGCTGAAGATGCTCAGCGAGCAGATCAAGACCTCCACGCTCGACAACCTCTGGGACACCCACCCGCCGTTCCAGATCGACGGCAACTTCGGCGCCACCTCCGGGGTCGCGGAGATGCTGGTGCAGAGCCAGCACGACTACGTGCACGTGCTGCCGGCGCTCCCGTCGGCGTGGAAGAGCGGCTCGTTCTCCGGCCTGCGCGCCCGCGGCGACGTGACCGTGGACGCGACCTGGAAGGACGGCGCCGCCGACACGATCATCGTGCGCCCCGGGAAGACCGGGCCGATCATGGTGAAGTCCGGCTTCATCGCCGACCGCTACCGCGTCTACGACGAGCAGGGCCACGAGGTCGGCCCGCACCGCGACGGCGACACGCTGACGTGGAACGCCAGGGCCGGCAAGGCGTACACCATCCGGAACGAGGCCGCGGCCACCCTCCCCGCGCCCCCCTCGGTCGGCCTGGGCGAGCCGCTCCAGCGCGTACAGGCCGCCGAGGCGAACGCGGAGGTCACGGGGCCTCGATGCCGCCGTCCGGCCGCCGCACCCGCGCCGCCCAGCGCTCGTGCAGGTGGGTGACGGGGGGATGCCGGTCGGCCGCGGCCTCGTCGATGTCGATGCCCCATCCGGGCCGGTCGTTGGGGTAGAGGTAGCCGTTCACCGGGTTGATGGTCCCGGGGAAGACCTCGTGCACCGCCTCGGGGTAGACGTGCCCCTCCTGGATCTGGAACGCCGGGGAGGTGACGTCGAGGGCCACGTTGGCGGCGGCGCCGATCGGCGACACGTCCGCGGGCGCGTGCCAGGCCGTGCCAACGCCGGTCAGCTCGCACAGCGCCACCAGCTTGCGCGCCGGGGTGAGGCCGCCGACCGCGGAGACGTGCAGGCGCAGCAGGTCGACCCCGCCGTCCCTGACCAGGCGGGCCGCGTCCGCGACCGACGCGACCTGCTCCCCCGCCGCGATCGGCATCGGCGCGGCCTCGCGCACCTCGGGCAGCCGGTCGTACAGCTCCGGCGGGATCGGGTCCTCCAGGAAGAACAGGCGGTACGGCTCCAGCGCCCGCGCCAGCGCCACGGCCTGCTTGACGGTGAGCCGGGAGTGCACGTCGTGCATCAGGCCGGGCTCCTCCCCCAGCTCGGCCCGGGCCCGTTCGAACAGCTTGGGGGTCTCCCGCAGGTAGCGCTGCACGTCCCAGCCGTCCGGGTACGGCGAGGCGGGGGAGCCACCGGGAGATCCGGGCGCGCCGTAGTTCCCGAGCCCGGGCGCTCCCGTCTGCAGCCGGACGTTGCGGTAACCGTCCGCGAGGATCGCGGCGGCGTTCTCGATCGTCTCCTCCACGGTGGTGCCGCCCGCGTGCAGGTAGGTGTCGGCCGCCGCGCGCACCCTGCCGCCGAGCAGCTCGTAGACCGGCATGCCGGCCCGCTTGCCGGCGATGTCCCACAGCGCCTGGTCCACGCCCGACAGCGCGCTGTTGAGCACCGGCCCGCCGCGCCAGTAGGAGGACAGGTGGATCATCCGGGTGATGTCCTCGATGTCGGCGGGGTGCCTGCCGATCAGCATCGGCCCGACGTGCTGGTCCACCGCCGCCGCCACGGCGTGGAAGCGCTGGGTGAAGGTGGCGCAGCCCAGGCCGTACAGGCCGGGTTCGCTGGTGTCGACGCGGACGACGACCAGCGGCACCTCTTCGGGGGCCGTCACGATCGACCGGACCGCGGTGATCCGCAGGTTGTCGCGGGCCGGCCAGGGGGCCTGCGTCTCCGGCATGACCGCCATGCCGTCGATGGGGTGGATCACGATGCCTCCTCGGCTGCGACGGGCTCGTACAGATGATCGGCGGTGAAGCCGAGCAGGGTCTCGGCCGCCGTCAGGTCCACCGGCGCGGTCCTGCCGGGCAGCGGGGCGCGCCGTTCCACGCCCGGGTGGAAGCGGGCGAGCAGGTCCTCCGTCGGCTGCGGGGCGAGCGTCACGGGTGCGGTCACGAAGACCACCGTGAAGCCCTCGATCGGCCGGACCAGCGACAGCCAGGCGGCCCGTGCCGCGTCGCGGGTGTCCAGGTAGGTCCACAGCTCGCTCGCGCCGCGCCCCGGGTCCTCGGCGTATCCGGCCGCCCTCTCGTCCAGCCTGTCCCCGGGGCCGCCGAGCAACGGGTAGCGCAGCGCCACGACCGTCATGCCGTGGCGGCGGGCCATCATCGCGGCCGTCGTCTCGTCCACCTGTTTCGACAGCCCGTACGGATCCTCCACCTGCGGCGGCAGGGCCTCGTCCACGGGCACGTACGCCGGGTGGAGCGGCCGCGCCGCCCACGGCAGGCCGAGCGCGCTGAAGCTGCTCGCGACGACGGCCCTGCGGACACCGGCCGCGCCCGCCTCCTCCAGCACGACGAACGTCGCCCCCACGTTGCCCAGGAACACCTCCTTGGGAGTGCCGAGGGTGGGCGCGGGGATCGCCGCGAGGTGGATCACGGCGTCGACGCCGTCGAGCGCCTCGCGCACCGCCTCCGGGTCGTCCGCGCGCCCGGTGACCACGCGATCCGCCCTCAGGTCGCCGGGATCGCGCAGGTCCAGTGCACTGGCCGGCACGCCTTCCCGCGCGAGCAGGTCGAGCGTCGCCCGGCCCACCCGTCCGGCGGCGCCCGTCACCAGGACCCGGCGCGGTGGCTCCGCCATGTGTCCCCCCCAGTTATGGTCGGTCCGCAAAACGATTTTCGTACGGCCAGAGCAGCATGCGTGCGGCCCGCGACGGAGTCAAGGTCATATCCACCGGCCGAGACGGCAGCGGACCCGGTCGTGGCCGCCTCGTGCCAGAGGCGGCGGCCTCGTACCAGAGGCGGCGGCCTCGTGCCAGAGGCGGCACCGCATGACGGCGCGGACGGGCCGAGCACCGCTCGTTCTCGGCCCGTGGAACCCGCGTCCTCGTGAAACTTCCATCCGCGGGTGCGAGGGTGCCGCTGCTCAGCGCGTGCCCACGGTGCTCCGGGGAACGGCGTTCTTGTTCCCCGCCCCAGGTCTTGGCCAGCGTGGCCCTGGCCGCTCGACCGGTGCTCCCTCGCACCCGGCGGCCTCAGGACTTCCACGAACCCCCAGGGACCCGAGAGGAGACCCGTGCGAACGCGAACGCTCCCGATCGTCCTCGCCGCGGCGCTCGCCCTGTCGATCGGCGCGGCCGGGCACATGCCCGCCCTCGCGGCGGCCGACGGACCGGCGCTGTCGGTGGACACCACCACCGGGCGGCACCCCATCAGCCCGTACATCTACGGCATGAACTTCGCCGACGAGGCGCTGGCCAAGGAACTGCGCCTCCCGGTGCGCCGGTGGGGCGGCAACGCGACGACCCGTTACAACTACCTGTACGACACCAGCAACCGCGCCTCCGACTGGTTCTTCGAGAACATCGCCGAGGACAGCTCCGACCCGTCGAAACTGCCGGACGGCTCCACCGCCGACCAGTTCGTCGAGCAGGACCGGCGCACCGGCACCGACACCATCCTCACGGTCCCGCTGATCGGCTGGGTCCCCAAGGGCCGCGACGGCTCCTGCGGGTTCTCCGTCGCCAAGTACGGCGCGCAGCAACAGACCGACCAGTGGCGCCCCGACTGCGGCAACGGCGTGAAGCCCGACGGCACGAAGATCACCGGCAACGACCCCCACGACACGAGCGTCGAGGCCGGCGCGGAGTACGTGCAGGACTGGATCGGCCACCTCACCGGCAGGTACGGCACCGCCTCGGGCGGCGGTGTTAAGTTCTACAACCTCGACAACGAGCCCGACATCTGGCACAGCACCCACCGGGACGTCCACCCGGAGGGGGCGAGCTCCATCGAGCTGCGCGACAAGGCCTACCTCATCGGCGCCGCCGTGAAGGCCGCCGACCCCGGCGCGAAGACGCTCGGCCCGGTCGGCTGGGGCTGGTCCTCCTGGGACTACTCCGGCCTCGACCAGGAGACCTGCGGCCGGACCAACTGCTGGTCGAACCCCCCGGACAAGGAGGTCCGCGGCGGCCTTCCCTTCACCACGTGGTATCTGCGGCAGATGAAGAACTACGAGGACGAGCACGGCCTGCGCGTCCTCGACTACTTCGACGAGCACTTCTACCCCCAGGCGTCCGGCATCGCCTTCGGCGCCGGCGGCAACCCCACCACCGACGCCCTGCGGCTGCGCTCCACCCGGGCGTTGTGGGACCCGACGTACACGGACGAGAGCTGGATCAACACGCAGGTGCGGCTCATCCCGCGGATGAAGGAACTGGTGGCCGCCGAGTATCCCGGCACCAAGACCGCCATCACCGAGTACAACTGGGGCGCACTCGACCACATCAACGGCGCCCTCGCGCAGGCCGACATCCTCGGCATCTTCGGCCGTGAGGGCCTCGACCTCGCCACCCTCTGGGGACCGCCCACGGCCTCCCAGCCCGGCGCGTACGCCTTCCGGATGTACCTGAACTACGACGGCAAGGGCGGCAGGTTCGGCGAGACGGCCGTCCGCGCGACCAGCGCCGACCAGGGCAAGCTCGCGGTGTACGCCGCCGAGCGGGCCTCCGACGACGCGCTCACGCTCGTCGTGGTGAACAAGACCGGCGACGACCTGACCAGCCAGGTCTCCGTCGCGGGACGCGACGGCGGCGCGACCGCGCAGGTCTACCGCTACAGCGCGGCCGACACGTCGGCCATCAAGCGCGACGCCGACGTTCAGGTCGGGGCCGGCGGCTTCACCGGCACGTTCCCGGCCAACTCGATCAGCACCATCGTGATCCCCACCGGCTCCGGCCCGTCGCCCTCGCCGTCCCCCTCTCCGTCCCCCTCGGCCTCGCCGTCACCCTCCCCGTCGCCGAGCCCGTCGCCCTCGCCCTCTCCCTCGCCGAGCCCGTCGCCCAGCCCCTCCCCCAGCCCGTCGCCCTCGCCGAGCCCCAGCCCGTCCCCCAGTTCCTCGCCGACGCCGGCCGCCACCTGCACGGTGACGTACACGGTCTCCAACCAGTGGCCCGGCGGCTTCCAGGCCGCCGTACGGATCGTCAACCGGGGAACCACGCCCGTGCAGGGCTGGAAGCTCACCTGGACGTACGGCAACGGGCAGGCCGTGACCCAGTTGTGGGACGGCACCTACACCCAGAGCGGGTCGAAGGTGACGGTGACCAACGCCAGCTACAACCCCACGATCGCGGCGAACGGCGGCAGCGTGTCCTTCGGCTTCCTCGGCCGCTGGGACAACGCCAACCCCGCGCCCACGCAGTTCACCCTCAACGGCTCGCCCTGCGCGACGAGCTGACGCAATGATCCCCTGACTCTGACCCCCTGGCACCTGACTCCGGTGCCGGCTCTTCCCCGCCGGCACCGGGGTCAGTCCACCATCGCGCCCTTGTCCCGTCCGCACGCGCTGACGTCGCCGTGCTGCCCGCACGCCTTGACGAGGGTGAAGTCACGCCAGACGGCCATCGGGGAGGAGACCGTCTGGCCGTCGCGTGCCACCGGGAAGGGCCCGCACCGATGCCAGGGGCCGCCACCCGGCGGCCAGACGTCCAGCCAGACCGCGTCCCCCGGTCGCGTACGGCCGGTGAGGGTGGCCCAGTAGTGCCACTCCCCATCTGGGCCCGCGTCCCCGCGCCAGAGCGTGACGTGCACCTCGCCCGCCCATTTCTCGCTCGTCGCCGAGTACACGCGCTTGACGTTCCGCACCGTCAGCGGGTCCGGCGGCGGCCAGGCGCCGCAGTCGATCGGCCGATCACCCCCGGGACCGGCGGAGGCCGCGCCGGACGACGAAGGAAAGCCCAGGAGCACGCTCGCGGCGATCACCGTGGCGGTCCTGCCCCACCTGCTTCGATCCACCCGCACGAGTATCGACCACTCAATGTCAAGGTTCAATCGCACACCGTGATCGCGATAGCACGCCGCCTTGACGCCTTGTCGGAGACCTGGCTAGCTCTTGGCGTGCTCGGAATCGGCTCGCCTGGCCGTACGTGCTGGTCAATGACGTATTCGACGGGAGTCCCGAGATACCAGCGAACCGCGACGGCCACCGCCGGCCCGCCTTCGGCCGCGATCGCGCCCGCCCGGGAACTCCGCGCCGCCGAGGCCCGCCCGCAACGCGACTCGCCACCGAGACGCTCCACCCCGGACCGGTCCGCGAAACCGCCACCCATGCCAAGGGCGATGGGCGGGGGCAGGGCGAATTCTTGGTCCGCGCAAGCCTTAGAACAGCTAAAAAGCAGTCATTGACTGCTATTTGACAAAAAGTTACATTACGTCGGCAGATCGGGGGCCGGGCGCTCGAAAGGAGACCCTCCTGATGGTGCGGCGATTCCTGATCACCGCGGCGACGGCCGTGCTTGTCCTGGTCGGAGGCGTTCCGCCGGCCGCTCACGCGGCGGACGGGATCAGGACGCCGGGATCGCTCTCCTACACGGTCACCTTGACGAGCAACGCCTCCGGCAGCACGTGGACGGGACACGAGAGCGTCACCTTCACCAACCTGTCGGCCGATCCCCTGCCCGAGGTCTACCTGCGCCTGTGGGACAACTATCACGGGGCGTGCCCGTCCACGCCGATCACCGTCACCAACGTGACCGGGGGCACGCCGTCCCCGCTGTCGGTCTCCTGCACGGCGATGAAGATCACGCTGCCCGCTCCGCTCGCCCACGGCCAGAGCGCCACGATCGGGTTCGACCTCGCCATCGTCGTGCCGAGCGGCGCCGACCGCTTCGGGCGCGACGGCTCCTACAACTTCATCGGCAACGCGCTGCCGGTCCTGGCGGTCCGTGACGCGAACGGCTGGCACCTCGATCCCTACAGCAACAACGGCGAGTCCTTCTACGCGCTGACCAGCGACTATTCGGTGACGCTCGACCACCCGTCGTCGCTGCTGGTGCCGGCGACCGGCACCTCGGTCGACACGCCGGGGACCTCCGGCCGTACGATCACGAAGGCGACGGCGAAGAACGTCCGCGAGTTCGCCTGGGCGGCCGGGCCGTTCGTGAAGACCACGAGCACCACCACGACGGGCGTCGTCGTGAACGTCTATCGGGTGAGCTCGATCAGCTCCGGCAGCGCGAGCTCGATGATGACCACCGCGAAGAACGCGCTCGTCGCCCACGCGGGCCGGTTCGGCGCCTACCCGTACGGCGAGGTGGACGTCGTGCTCGACAACAACTTCTGGTTCGGCGGCATGGAATATCCGGGCTTCGTGCTCGACGTGATCAGCTCCACCGCGCTGGCCCACGAACTGGCCCACCAGTGGTGGTACGGCATCGTCGGCGACGACGAATACACCAGCCCGTGGCTGGACGAGTCGTTCGCCGACTACGCCACCGATCTCTACAACGGCGTCTCGGGCACCAACTGCTGGAACATGGTCTCCTGGCAGTCGTCCGCCGAGAAGATCAGCAACTCGATGGCCTACTGGGACGCCCATCCGAGCAGATACGGCACCGTCGTCTACACCTACGGCAAGTGCGCGCTGCACGACCTGCGGCGCACGATCGGCACGACGGCGATGCAGAATCTGCTGAAGAACTACGCCGCCGCCCACTGGCACGGGGTCTCGACCACCGCGGACTTCAAGGCCGCCGCGCAGGCGGCCGCCTCCGTCGACCTGTCGTCGTTCTGGACGACCCACCGCATCGACGGCTGACCCCATCGGGGCCCTGCTCCCAGCCCGGCCGGGAGCGGGGGTGGGAGACCCACACCTCCCCTCCCCCGGCGGCTGAGCGATGCATATGCCGAAAGCCGATGCCGCCGCCTATCCTGGGCGAATGAAGATCGGCAGGCTGTCCGGCGGAGTCCTCTTGGCGGTCGTCCTCGCGGGGTGCTCGTCCGGGAGCGTCCCGCCCTCGGGCGCGCTGAAGGTGAGCAGCCCGGCCTTCGCCGACGGCGCCGCGATCCCCGGGAAATACGCGTGCGCCCGGCAGGGAGGCGAGGACGTCTCGCCCCCGCTGGCCTGGAGCGGCGTTCCCGAGGCCGCTCGCGAGCTGGCGATCGTGGTGGACGACCCGGACGCGCCCGGCGGGACGTACGTCCACTGGATCGTGACCGGCATCCCCGTCACCGAGACGAGCGTGCCCGAGGGCCGGGCCCCGGGGAGGGTCCTGCCGGGCAGCGGCGGCACCGCCGGCTATGCCGGGCCCTGCCCGCCGAGCGGGGTGCATCACTATCACTTCGTCGTTTACGCGCTGCCCGGCCCGATCACGCCCAGCGGCGACGCTGTGGCGATCCACAAGCAGATCAAGGAGGCCGCGATCGGCTCGGGCGAGACCGTCGGCACCTGGAGCAACTGACCGGTGCCCCGGCCTCGCCGGGGTGGCGGGCAATCCGGCACCGGTCGCGGGAAGCGGCGGTGACCTCCGGTCAGAGTTCGAGGACGAGGCGCTCGGAGCGGGCCCGCGACACGCAGATGAACATGATGTCCCCGGCCTCGCGCTCCTCCTCGGTGAGCAGGTCGTCGCGGTGGTCGGGGACGCCGGCGAGCACCGCCGTCTCACAGGTGCCGCAGGTGCCCTCGCGGCAGGACGACAGCACCGCGACCCCCGCCTCCTCGACCACCTCCAGGATCGAGCGGCCCGGCGGCACGGTCAGCGTCGTGCCGGTCAGGGCCAGCTCCACCTCGAAGGCGCCCTCCGCAGCACCCTCCGCCGTAGCGGCGTCGTTCCGGGCGGCGTCGTTCCGGGCGGAGGGTACGAAGCGTTCGAACCGCAGCGCTCCCTTGGGCCAGGAGGCGCACCGTTCCTGCGCAGCCGCCAGCAGCGGCTCGGGTCCGCAGCAGTAGACGAGGGTGTCCGTACGCGGATCGCCGAGCAGCGCGTCGAGGTCGAGCAGGCCGGTCTCGTCCTGCGGGCACAGCTCCACCCGGCCCGGGTGGTCCCGCGTGAGCCGGTCGGCGAACGCCATCGACGCCCGGGTGCGCCCGCCGTACACGAGCCGCCAGTCGCTCCCGCGCCGCGCCGCCTCCTCGATCATCGGGAGGAGCGGGGTGATGCCGATGCCTCCGGCGACGAACAGGTAGCGCGGCGACTCGTCGAGACCGAAACGGTTGCGGGGACCACGCATCCGGACCGTGTCGCCCTCCGCCAGCCGATCGTGCACGTACGCGGAGCCGCCCCGCCCGTCCCGCTCCCGGAGCACCGCCACCTGGAAGACCGAGGAGTCGCCGGGGTCGCCGCACAGCGAATACTGCCTGACCAGTCCCGGGGCGAGCAGCAGGTCGAGGTGGGCGCCCGGCGTCCAGGCGGGCAGCGGGCCGCCGTCGGGACGGACGAGGCTCAGGAGGACGACGCCGTCGGCGACGGGCTCCTTGCCCGCCACCTTCACGTCGAGCTCCGCTTCGGTGACGGGCATGGTCGCCGAGGCTTCCTTTCTGGGGGATGCCGCGTCTCAGACGAGCGCGGCCGCCGGTGCCGGGGAGTCGTGCGCTTCCGGGGTGCGTGGCAGGTGGCCCTCCGGGTGGCCGAGCAGCCAGTCCCACAGGACCACCGGGTCCTCGAACTCGCGCTCCGCCCCGCAGAAGCAGGAGGCGTGCAGCCGGTCCGTCCCCGGCAGCCAGCGGATGCGGTAGACGGTGCGACCGGCCGGCGCGCCGGAGTCCCGCGCGCTCATCGAGCGGCGGCCTGCGAGGGCACGGAGTCGCCCTGGGCGGCCATCCGGGCGAGGAGGCGGCGGGCGGCCAGGCCACCGGTGTCGATGTTCACCGACAGCTCCTGGTAGCGGTCCGGCTCCGCGGCGATGACCTCCTCCAGCGTGTTGAGCGCGGCCACGTCCTGCAGCACGACGGTGCGGTTGCTGTCCCGCAGGAAGTCGGAGACCTTCTCGTCGTCGAGCGCGAAGTCGCGCGCCACGGCCCAGAAGTCGTACGTGCTGTTCTCCGTCGACGGGGTGATCGCGTACACGACCTCGACGTGGAACGCGTGCTCGTCCGTGCCGTCGGCGGCGGGCGGGGGCGACCCGACCGGGGCGACGCGGCTGTGCAGCAGATAGAGGCACGGCGGGTGATACTCGATGTCCTGCCAGCGGGTGATCCGGCCCTTGATGCCGGTCGACTCGGCGTAGAACGGCGGGCAGGCCGCGTCGTCCATGTGGCGGCTGACGTAGACGATGCCCGCGTCCTCGTCGACCTCGGTCGTGATCGGGGTCTCGGCCACCTCGGGGGTGCCGATGTATCCGCCGTGCAGGTACGTCTCGTGGGACAGGTCGAGGAGGTTGTCCACGAGCAGGCCGTAGCGCGCGTTCAGCGGCTCCATGCCGCACACCGTGGCGTAGTCGGGCGAGGTCAGCCAGGGCGCGCGCGGGGGCAGCGTGTCGCCCGGCTCGCGGTCGCCGATCCACACCCAGACGAACGAGTCCTGCTCGACCACGGGATAGGTGCGCAGCCGCGCGGTGCGCGGGATGCGCTGCTGGGCGGGAACGGCCACGCAGACGCCGTCCGGCCCGTAGGTGAAGCCGTGGTAGCCGCACACGACACGGTCGCCGACCAGGTGGCTGGGCGATTCGGACAGGGGGAAGCGGCGGTGCACGCAGCGGTCGGCCATGGCCACCGCGCGCCCGTCCTCGGTGCGGTAGAGCAGGATCGGCTCGTTGAGAATGGTGCGACCGAGCTGCTTTCGGCCCACCTCGTGGCCGTAGGCGGCCACGTACCACTGGTTGCGCGCGAATTCGGTGACGATCACGAGTCACTCCTCGGAGTCGGCGGGGGGGGGCCGCCGGCGCAGGTCAGGTTTGCGAATCTTGCCGGAACCGGTCTTTGGCAACGTGTCGACGATATCCACGTAGATCGGGATCTTATACTTCGCGAGCCGAGGGCGGAGAAAGTCGCGAATTTCGTCGGGAGTGACATTCGTGCCGGGGCGCGGCACGACGAAGGCGCGGCCCACTTCGCCCCACTTGTCGTCGGGCACTCCGACGACGGCGGCCTCCGCCACGGCCGGATGTTCGAAGAGCACTCCCTCCACCTCCGCGGGGTAGACGTTCTCCCCGCCGGAGATGTACATGTCCTTCCCCCGGTCGACGATGTAGAGGTGGCCCTCGTCGTCCAGGGTGGCGACGTCGCCCGAGTGGAACCAGCCGCCCTCGGTCAGCGCGGCGGCGGTCGCCTCCGGATCCCGCCAGTAGCCCGGCGTCACGTTCGGTCCCTGCACGAGCACCTCGCCCGGCTCCCCGGGCGCGACCGGGGTGAGGTCGGGCCGGACCACGCGCACGTTGGCGAAGAACACCGGCACCCCGGCCGAGCCCACCTTGCGCACGCTCTCGCCCGCCTCCAGGAAGGTCGCGCCCGGCGAGGTCTCGGTCATCCCGTAGCCCTGACAGAAGACCAGGCCGCGTTCCTGGTAGGCGCGGATCAGCGCGACCGGGATGGACGCGCCCCCGGACATCAGCGTGCGCAGCGAGGACAGGTCGGCGCCTGCCCACCGCGGCGACTGCACGAGCGCGGCGAACATCGCGGTGACCCCGAACATCCAGGTGACCCGGTGCCGCTCGATGAGGTCGTAACACCGGTCGACGTCCCATGACGGCATGATGACCGACATGCCACCTTTGAGGAAGGTCGGCAGCAACGTCTGGTTCAGCGCCGCCACATGGAACAGCGGCGCGCTGATCAATGTGACCTCGGTGCTCGTCACGTCCACGCCGATCAGGATGTGGTAGGTGTTCCACACCAGGTTGGCGTGGCTCAGCATGGCGCCCTTGGGCCGTCCGGTGGTGCCGGAGGTGTAGAGGATGAGCGCGATGTCGTCGAGCGCCACCGGGGTGTCGATCGGCGTGGGGTCGCCCTGCGACAGCCACGTCTCGTAGTGCAGCTCCCTTTCCGCCGGTGACTCGAGCGCCACCACCGTGCGCAGGTTCGGCAAGCCGGGCAGATCGCGGACCACCGCCGCCACCTGTGCCGCGCACTCGGGCCCGTAGACGAGGACCGACGAGCCCGAGTGCTCCAGCATGTACGCGATCTCGGGCGCGGCCAGCCGGAAGTTCAGCGGGACGAAGATCCCGCCGAGCATGTGGGTGGCGAACATCGTCTCGGCGAAGGCGATGTGGTTCGGACCGAGGTAGGCGACCCGGTCACCCGCCCGCACCCCCGCGTCGCGTAACCGCGACGCGAGTCTCGTCGTCCGTTCGTGGACCTCCGTGTAGCTGTACGGCCGGTCCGCGTAGACGAACGCGGTGCGGTCCGGGCTCATCTGGGCCCGGCGGGCCGGCCAGCCACCCAGTCCGGCATTGCGCATATGTGGCACCCCTTGGTCAGGCGGAGGATGGTTTCGCCGTGTCGGCGGCGAGACCGGACGCGGGCCCGGCGGCGACCGCGGCCAGGTCGTGTCGGCTGGTCTCGCGCAGCGCCAGGACACAGACCACGGTGAGCAGGCAGCAGGCCGCGATGATCACCGAGATCGTCGTCGTGCCGCCTCCGGTCGAGGCGTCGAGCTGGGCGAACAGCAGCGGTGCGAGGCCCGCCCCGAGCCCGGCGATCTGGTAGCCGAGCGAGGCTCCCGTGTAACGGCTCCCGGTGGCGAACAGCTCGGTGTACAACGCCGCGAGCGGGCCGTACATCAACGGGTGGACGACCGACTGGCCGAGCACGAGCGCGATGGCGAGCACAGCCTGGTTGCCGGAGTCGACCATCGGGAAGAGCGCGAAGCCGAACACCGCCATGAGCACCGCGCCCGCGAGCACGACCGGCCGGCGCCCGACCCGGTCGGACAGCGCCGACCAGCCGACGATGCCCAGGACGGCCAGCGCGGACGAGAGCGTGAGCGCGTTCAGCACCACCTGCCGGGCGAAGCCGGCGCGCACGCCGTACGCGATGAGATAAGTGGTGAGGGTGCCCTGGGCCACGAAGGCGGACAGCCCGACGCCGATCCCGAGCAGCAGGGTCTTCGGGTGGTCGCGGAACACGTCCAGCAGCGGCAGCCGGGACGCCCGCTCCTTGACGGCCTCGAACAGCGGGGTCTCCTCGACCCGCAGCCGGACGAACAGGCCCACCGCCAGCAGCGCGATGCTGAGCAGGAACGGCACCCGCCAGCCCCAGCTCAGGAACGCCTGCTCGTCCATGACGGCGCCCGTGCCGGTGAGCACCGCCGTGGACAGCACCATGCCGAAGGGAGCTCCGGCGTTGGTGAAGCTCGCCCACAGGCCGCGCCTGCCGGTGGCGTGCTCGGCGGACATCAGCACCGCGCCGCCCCACTCGCCGCCGACGGCGACGCCCTGCAGGACCCGGAGCACGATGAGCGCGATCGGCGCGAGGCTGCCGATCTGCGCGTAGGTGGGCAGCAGGCCGATGAGGAAGCTCGCGACGCCCATCAGGGTCATGGTCAGCACGAGCATGCGCTTGCGTCCCAGCCGGTCGCCGTAGTGACCGAAGATCACGCCGCCGAGCGGCCTGGCCAGGTAGCCGGTCGCGAAGGTGCCGAAACTGGCGACCGTCGCGGTGAGGGAGTCGAGGGAGGAGAAGAAGACCTTGTTGAAGACCACCGCCGAGGCCGTGGCGTAGAGCAGGAAGTCGTAATACTCGATGACGCTGCCCAGGAAGCTGGAGGCCACCGCGCGGCGAAGCTGAACGGGGTTGGGGGATGAGACTGACAGGTTCGGCATGACCGAGCTCCTCGTCCGGGAGCGAGCTGGACTCTCGCCTTCTCGTCCGGAGGTTAGGCATATTTCTAACGGACGTCAATAGTTTGCCCAATATGTAACGGCGGCCCGTTCCGGGCACCTGCACCCCGCCCGGAGCCGCCCGTTCTCCGGCCTACCCCGTCCGGCGGCCGCACCCACGGACGGAGTGGCCGCCGGGTCGCACACCTTCAGATGTCGGGCAGTGATGTGACGGTCGTCACAGATGTGCATGACGTTCGGGTTCGGTCTACCCTGTGCTCGTGACCCTCGGCGGCGAAGACGACCAGGCGGCGCCATCCCTGCGCCCGCAGTCCCTGATGTTCAGCTTCCTCGGCATCTACGTGCTGCATCGCGACATCGCCGTCTACTCGGGGAGCGTCATCGACGTCTTCGCGCGCCTCGGCGTCTCCGAGGAGGCCGTACGGTCGACGCTCGCGCGGATGGTGAAGCGCAACTTGCTGACCCGGCACCGGCAAGGACGGAAGGTGTATTTCGGCCTGACCCCGCATGCCGTGGAGGTCCTGGAGGACGGGCGCAGACGGGTGTGGGAGACCGGCGCGGTGAACCGCGACTGGGACGGCACGTGGACGGTCGTCGGCTTCTCGATCCCCGACAGCCGCCGCAGCACGCGGCACGACCTGCGGTCGCGGCTCATCTGGGACGGCTTCGGCCTGCTGCAGAGCGGGCTGTGGATCGCGCCGGGCGTCAAGGACGTCACCGACGTGCTCGCCTCCCTCGACCTGGGCGACCACGTGACCGTGCTGACCGCCAAGGCGTTCAAGCCGACCGAGGCGGCCGATCTCGTCGGGAAGGCGTTCGACATCGAGCAGATCGCCGCGCGCTACCGGGCGTTCCTCGCCCAGTGGGACGTCCCCCGGCCGTTCCCCGGCGCGCCCGACGACCTGGCGCGGCAGTTGCTGCTGCACACCGACTGGCTGCATCTCGTCCGCCAGGATCCGCACCTGCCCGCCGAGCACCTGCCCCGCGACTGGCCGGCGATCCAGGCCGAGCGGACCTTCCAGACGCTCGCGCAGCGGTACGAGCCGCCCGCCGCCGGAATCGCCGCCACCGTCCTGGACACGCTGCCCGTCTGACACCGGGCCGTCTGACGTGTCCGGCCTATGGCCGTCTGACGGATCTGACCTATGACCGTCTGACGGGTCTGACCTATGACCGTCTGAGGCCCGGCCGCGCCGCCCCCTGATGGCTCGTCGCGGCGCGGCCGGGGCCGGTCAGGCGATGGTGCAGGCCGCGCCGTTGAGGGCGAAGGCGGCCGGTGCGGTGTTGGTGCCGCTGTAGGTGCCCTGGAAGCCGAAGTTCGTGCTGCCTCCGGCGGGGATGGCGGGGTTGTAGGAGACGTTGCGCGCGGTGACCTGGGCGCCGGACTGGGTCACGGTGGTGTTCCACGCGTTGGTGATCCGCTGGTTGCCCGGCCACGTCCAGGTGACGGTCCAGCCGTTGACGGGAGCGGTGCCGGTGTTCGTGATCGTGACGTCCGCCGTGAAGCCGTCGTTCCAGGAGTTGGGCCGGTACGTGATCCGGCAGGAGGCGCCCTGCGGAATCGACGGGCTCGGGGACGGACTGGCGGACGGGCTCGCGGACGGACTGGCGCTCGGGCTCGCGGACGGACTGGCGGACGGACTCGCGGACGGGCTGGGGCTCGGGCTCGGGCTGGGGCTCGGGCTCGGGCTACCGGTGAGACCGAAGAACTGGATGGCGATGGCCGCCATGCCGCCCATGGGGAGGCTGTGGCCCGCGCCCTGGATGGTGTACGCCTCGACCTGCACGGTCCCCGAGGAGTCGGCGTAGCGGCGGCGGCTCCACCCGGACTGCGGCGTGTCCGTGGTCGTCGGCGTCTGGCTCAGGCCGTAGACGTTCGTCCACTGCTTGATCTCCTCGTCCAGCTCGGCGTAGGCCACGACGTTGTCGCTGGTGCCGTGCCACAGCTGCATGCGCGGCCACGGCCCCCGATAGCTCGGGTTCGCGTTGCGGACCACGTCGCCCCACTGCTGCGCGGTCTTGCCCACGCACGGAGCGGAGTTGCCGCCCGGGCTGTAGGCCGCCTCGTTGGGGAAGCAGGTGAACGGCACGCCCATGAACGCCGCGCCCGCCTTGAACACCTCGGGATACAGGGCGAGCATCGCGTTGGTCATCATCGCGCCCGAGGAGGCGCCGGTCGCGAACACCCGGTTCGGATCGCCGTGATACTGCTGCTCGACATAGGTGATCATCGACATGAGGGACACGGGGTCGGTCTGGCCGCCGCGCACCTTGGACG
Organism: Microbispora sp. CSR-4; assembly: GCF_008033685.1. Lineage (NCBI taxonomy): Bacteria > Bacillati > Actinomycetota > Actinomycetes > Streptosporangiales > Streptosporangiaceae > Microbispora > Microbispora sp. CSR-4. The sequence goes on along the minus strand of NZ_VJVX01000078.1, from coordinate 1,853 downwards.
CCTCGGACCAGTTGTCGAAGCAGTTCATCTTCTTCGAGGCCGACGGGTAGATGACGATGAAGCCATAGCGGTCGGCCAGCGAGGCGAACTCGGTGGACGAGTAGAAGCCCGGCCCCGAGCCCCCACATGTGTGCATGGCCAGCACGATCGGCGGGTTCTGCTGGACGTTGTTCGGGACGTACAGGTGCATGCGCAGGTTGCCGGGGTTGGCGCCGAAGCCGGTCACCTCGGTCAGCGTGGCCGCGGCGGCAGGGTGCGCGGACACCACCACCGACACCAGGGCCCCGGCGGCGCACAGCACCGCGGCGACGGCGCCGGCGACCGCCGCGATTAATCGTTTCATCCGCTCCTCCTTCTCGGATCAGCGGCGGTTCCCTCTTTTCCCATGCGCTATTCCGCGCACGTTCCGGAATCGCCGTTCGCTCGGAAGTCGTGACGTCAGCCGGTATAGAAGCAATGTCGGTCCGAGGTCAAGGGACGTCCGCGAGCGCCTCGCGGTCGAATAGGCGTTTCCACTGCATATCAAGGCACTTGCTATCAAGTAACTTGATACCCAGCCGCGAAACTTACATCTAGAAGATCGCGCGGTATGGTCGTCCGGTGACCGCCCGCCGCACCCGCCCCGCCGCTCGGCCCGCCGCCCCCGCGGCCCGCCTGAGCTACCTGGTGTTCCGCCTGGAGCGCCGCATCCGCGCCCGCCTGGACGACACGCTCGCCAGGCACGGCGTCACCACGACCGAATACATGGCGCTCAGTGAGCTGCGCACACGCGATGGGGCGTCGTCGGCGGAGCTGGCCCGCATCGCCTTCGTCACGCCGCAGGCGATGAACCTCGTCATCCGCGACCTGGAACGGCGCGGCCTGATCCGCCGCGATCCGCACCCGAACGGCGGCCGCACCCTGTGCGCCCGCCTCACTCCCGAGGGGACGGCCGTGCTGCGGAGCTGCGACAGCTCACTCGACGCCATCGAAACGGTGATGCTCGAAAAGGTCGACGACACCACGCGGGAGATCCTGCGAGACGGCCTCACCGTGTGCGCCCGGGCCCTGCGCCCCGACGCGTACTGACGACGTCGTCACAGCAGCCTGGTCATGAACACGCTGAGCGGGTCGGGCCGATAGTCGGCGAAGGGTTCGCAGTAGCGGAACCCGAACTTCTCGTACAGCCGTCGTGCGGGCAGGAAGAAGTCGGCCGAGCCGGTCTCCAGGCTCAGCCGGGTGAAGCCCATCCGCCGGGCCTCGCCGATGATGTGCTCCAGCAGCAGGGACGCGATCCCGCTGCGCTTGCGCGCCGCCGACGTGCGCATCGACTTCAGCTCGGCGTGCGCCGGGTCGAGCCTCTTGATGGCGCCGCAGCCCACGACGACGTCGCCGTCCATCACCGACCAGAACGTGACCTCGGGCGTGCGCAGGCCGTCGAGATCGAGAGCGTGCTTGCTCTCCGGCGGCGTGATGGACCGCATCTCCCGCACGTGTTCCCACAGGAACTCGGCGATCTGCGGGCCTGACAGGTCGTCCTCGATGATCCTCATCGCGCTCGTTCGTCCCGGGACGGTCGGTGACGCCGGTGGTCGGGAAACCACGGCCGGACGCCACTCTAGTGACTTCACGGGGCACCAGCACGGCGGGTCCGCCCGATCGGACCGACCCGGTAGCTCCCATTAGGGCGTGTATTTGGTTGTGATCAAGGGGTGGCCTGGGTGAGGTCTTTAATCCAGATCATCGCGGCGCGGAGGTGGAGGCCGGCGAGGTAACTCGCAGGGGTTTTGTCGTAGCGGGTGGCGATGCCTCGCCAGGCCTTCAGCTTGTTGATCAGGCGCTCGACGGTGTTCCGCTCCTTGTACAGGCCGGCG
>NZ_VJVX01000077.1:0-29833 GCF_008033685.1 Microbispora sp. CSR-4 | reverse complement strand
GTTGTAGATCCGGTCGGCGTTGGTGAAGTTGAACTGACCCTGGTTCGGCTCAGTCGCGTCGATCTTCATCTCGTTCTCGGCCGTGATCATGTTGAACTCGCGGTTCGCGATGTTCGTGTAGTTCCCGTCGCCGAGCTTGCCGCTGGCGATGGCGGTGCCGAAGTAGCGGCCGCTCTGCGCGGCCGCCGCGGCCAGCGTGCTCTCCGCCGCGCCGGCGGGAGCCGGCACCGACACCGCCACCGCGGCCGCGGCCGCGGTGAGTACGCCGACAGCGCCGGCGACCAGAGCCCGGCGCAGCCGGGTTCCGGGCGGCGGCACGATGTTTTCGCCCATGTCTGAGCCTCCATAGATCACCTGGGGGAACGCGAGGGGTTCCCGTGAGACCGACGCCGCGCCTCGTCGCTCGAGGGCGCACACCACCGGGGCGTCGTGATCGGCGGCCCCCTGCCGTGCACCACCACTTGGGGCCGGGGACCGCCTCGGAGGATCAGTGTGGAAACCTCGCCGAAACTTGTCAAGGCTTTACCAGAAACTTTCGGACGACCTGCTCATTCCTGGGGTGCGGAATCGGTTAAGCGGTCGGCATCTATGCTTTGAAAGTTTCGGCAGCCTGGTGTGCCAGCCGGGAAGGTTAGATGAAAGTTTCACGACCGGCCTTTCGCCGGTCTCCCGGGTCGCCGCGACAACGCCCAGTTGGGCCGCGCCCGGATCCCGGTGGTGACGCGGCCCGGTATCAAGACCCTTGACAAGGGTTCTCCGTCTCGTATTGGCTCCGCCCCACACCACCTCCACGCACCCTGATGGAGAGGAGAGCCGATCGGAAGAGTCATTGTGAGCGCCCATGGTCACCGGCGACGCGGCCTTCCGCCGCCGGCCCGGTCGTCCGCCGAAAGCCGGAGATGCTCGGCCGGCGCGCGAGTATCGCGCTCGGCGATCACCGGTGCGGGAGAACGGGACGATGGCACTACCCTGCCAGGGTGAGCGTGGAAGTGTCCGTGGTGGTCCGCTATCGCAAGGCCGTGACGTACGGCGTCAACGCGCTGCTCGGCGCGCTCGAAACGGCGAAGGCCGAGTGCGACCTGAGGCTCGGGACCACTCCCGGGGAGACCGCGGAGCACATCGCGGCCAGCCGCGCGGACCGCGTCCTGGTCCTGTGGTCGTTCTACTCGCCGGACGCCGAGGCGATGGCGGCCGAGCTGGCCACCGTGCGGGCACTCGCCGACGACCCCCGCGTCCTGCACATCGCCGGAGGGGTGCACGCCACCGCCGAGCCGCAGCAGGTCATCGACGCCGGCTGGGACCTCGCCGCGATCGGCGAGGGGGAGCCGACGATCGTCGCGCTGGTCGAGGCGCTGCGCGCGGACCGGCCGCTCACCGGCGTGCCCGGGCTGGCGGTGCGCGACGGCGACGGTGTGGCGCTGCGCACGCCACCGGCCCCGCAGTTACCGCTGGACGCCTTCCCGTCCTTCCCCGACCGGCGCCGCCACTTCGGGCCCATCGAGATCACGAGGGGCTGCGCCTACACGTGCCGTTTCTGTCAGACGCCCTTCATGTTCGGCGGCAGGTTCCGGCACCGCAGCGTGGACAGCGTGCGCGAGCACGTCCGCCGGATGGCCGCCCACGGCCTGCGGGACGTCCGTTTCATCACCCCTACCTCACTCTCGTACGGCACGCAGGGGCCGGAGCCGGCGCTGGACGCCGTGGAGGAACTGCTGGCGGGCGTGAAAGAGGAGCTGCCGGCGAACGGGCGGGTGTTCTTCGGCAGTTTCCCCTCGGAGATCCGTCCCGAGCACGTGACGCCGGAGGCGATGCGGCTGCTCAAGCGTTACGTGGCCAACGACAACATCATCATCGGCGCGCAGTCGGGCTCCGACCGCGTGCTGGCCGCGGCAGGTCGCGGTCATGGCAGCGAGCCGGTGCGCGACGCCGTACGGATCGCCGTGGAACACGGCTTCCGCCCGAACGTCGACTTCATCTTCGGGCTGCCCGGTGAGTCGCCGGAGGACCAGGACGCGTCGCTGCGGCTCGCCGCCGACCTCGCCGATCTCGGGGCGCGCATCCACACCCACACGTTCATGCCGCTGCCCGGCACGCCGTGGCGGGACGCCGAGCCCGCGTTCATCCCGCTGGCGACGATGCGTGAGCTGGACCGGCTCGCGCAGCGCGGCGACGCGTACGGGCACTGGCGCAAGCAGGCCGAGCACGCGGCGCGGCTGGCCGAGACGGCCAAGGCCTACCCGCGCCGGGCCCGGCGCCGCCGCACGACCGGCGGCTGAGGAGACCCCCGGACCCCCGCCCGCCGGGCCGTTGCCGGGCCCCGGCGAGAGGAGGCCTCGATCGGGGGTCGCATGGTCAGAACCGCTGCGGCCGGGCCTGGTACGGCTCCTCGAGGAAGGCGATCTCCTCGTCGGTGAGCTTCAGCTCGACCGCGGCGAGGGCGTCGTCCACGTGGTGCTCCTTGGTCGCGCCGACGATCGGAGCGGTGACACCCGGGCGGCTGAGCAGCCACGCGAGGGAGAGGGTCGCGGGGGAGACGCCCCGCTCCTCGGCGGTGCGCGCCACCCGCTCCAGGATCGCCTCGTCGGCGGGACCGCCGTACAGCTGCTCCTGCCTGGCGCCGTCGCCGACCTGCCGCACGGTGTCGGCCTTCCTGCCCGCGCGGGCGAGCAGGCCGCGCGCGAGCGGGCTCCACGGGATGAGGCCCACGCCCTGGTCGACGCACTGCGGGATCATCTCCCGCTCCTCCTCGCGGTGCAGCAGGTTGTAGTGGTTCTGCATCGAGACGAACCGGGTCCAGCCGTGCGTGTCCGCGGTGTGCTGGGCCTTGGCGAACTGCCACGCCCACATGCTGGAGGCGCCGATGTAGCGGGCCTTGCCGGCCTTAACGATGTCGTGGAGCGCCTCCATGGTCTCCTCGATCGGCGTCTCGGCGTCCCAGCGGTGGATTTGGTACAGGTCCACGTAGTCGGTGCCGAGGCGGGCGAGGGAGGCGTCGATGGCCGACATGACGTGCTTGCGGGACAGGCCGTAGTCGTTGCGGCCCTCGCCCATCGGGAAGTAGACCTTGGTGGCCAGCACATAGTCGTCGCGGCGAGCGAAGATCTTGCGCAGCAGCCGCCCGGTGACCTCCTCGCTGACGCCTCCCGAGTAGACGTCGGCGGTGTCGAAGAAGGTCACGCCGCCTTCGGCCGCCTTGCGCACGATGGGCTCGGCCTGCTCCTCGTCCAGGGCCCAGCCGCCCAGCTTGGCCGGGTCGCCGTAGCTCATCATGCCGAGACAGATCCGGCTGACCTTCATGCCGGTGGTGCCAAGTCGTCGATACTCCATGACAGCACCCTATTTGTCCCATCATCGCCCCTGGCGGGACGGGGTGCCCGCCGGACGCCTGGATCGGAGCGTCACCAGCGCAGCGCGGTGCAGTCGACCGGCCGGGGCGAGAGCCGCCGGGCCCGGGTGGTCAGGTCGCGCATCCGGCGGGCGAACTCGCCGGCGGCCGGCCCCTCGTCCCGTGGTACGCGAGCAATGCTGCAGGCTGCTCGACCATCTGCTCGTCGAAGAGGCGCTGGACGAGTTGACCGCCATGCTCGACGACCCGTCGTCCGCCGTACGCAAGAAGGCAGGGTGGTACGCCCCCGGCGGGCCGATTCACCGCAGGACCGCGCCCAGGCCCGTCCGCGGGTCGTGAACGGCTCCGCTAGCGTGCGGGGCTGTGATGGAGAACGTGTACGTGGGGAACGCGCATCTGGACGGGCCCGCCGACCGCGGGTGGCTGCTGGGGCATTTCAAGCCCGTGGGCGATGTGCGGCACAGCGACGAGGTCGAGATCAAGTGGTGTGCGCATCCCCAGGGTGACCGGCGGGCGGAATGGGTCACCGGCGAGCGGCGCACCGCGCTCCTCGTGCTGATCAGCGGGCGTTTCCGCGTCGAGCTGCCCGGGCGGAGCGTGGTGCTGGAGAAACAGGGCGACTACGTGGTGTGGGGCCACGGGGTGGATCACTCCTGGTATGCCGAGGAGGAGTCGGTGGTGCTCACCGTCCGGTGGCCGTCGATCCCGGGATACGCGGTCTCGGGCGCGGGCTCCGAGTAGGACGACTCCGCGGCTGATGGGGCCCGTGGAGCCGTCTCTAGAATCTCGTTCCATGGCGATGTACGTCCCCCTCGGCCAGGGCCGGTATCAGGCGACGGAGCACACCCAGGGACCGTGGGATCCGCGGCAGCAGCACATGGGCCCCGTCACCGCGCTGCTGGTGCACGAGCTCGACCGCCTTCCGGGCCGTTTCCCCGGCCTTCCCCTGGCCCGGCTGGCGGTGGACGTGTTCGCCCCTGTCCCGGTCGCGGAAGTGGAGGTGCGCGCCGAAGTGATCAGGGACGGCAGGCGCGTGCAGTGCCTCGGCGCGTCCGTCACATCCGGCGGGCGTGAGCTGGTCAGGGCGACCGCGTGGCGCATCAGGGAGGCCGAGAGCCCGGCGAACGGTGCCGCACCGCCGCCCGCGCCGGTCCCGCCACCGGCCCAGGCCGACACGGAGTCGTGGATCGCGCGGGGCTTCGGGTATGGCAGGGCCACGGACTGGCGGTTCGTCAAGGGGTCCCCGGACGAGGCCGGGCCCGCGGTCGCGTGGGGCAGGGCGCGGGTGCCGCTCGTCGACGGTGCGGAGATCACGCCGTTGGAACGGCTCGCGATGTTCGCCGACAGCGGCAACGGCATCAGCGGTGTCCTGGACTTCGACGCCTACCTTTTCGCCAACGTGGACCTCGCCATCTCGCTCTTCCGCGCACCGGAGGGGGAGTGGATCTGCCTGGACGCGGCCACGACGATCGGTCCGCGTGGCCGCGGCCTCACCCGCACCACACTGTTCGACCAGTCCGGTGAGGTCGGCACGGCCACGCAGACGCTGTTCGTCGGGCCACGCTGACTCGGGCGGGCGTCACGACGCCGTGCAGGTGACGGGCGCCGGGGTTCCGTTGGCGCCGCCTGTCCAGCTTCCGGTGAAGCCGGCCGTCGTGGCCGCGCCCGGTTCGAGGGAGCCGTTCCAGGACTCGTTGGTGACGGTCACCGTGGATCCCGACTGCGTGTAGCGGCCGCCCCACAGCTGGGTGATGCTCTGGCCGTTGGGGAAGGTGAAGGTGACCGTCCAGGAGGAGATGGGCACGCTTCCGGAATTGCGCACCGTCAGCCCGCCCTGGAAGCCGCCCGGCCACTGGTTGGAGATCTCGTACGCCGCGGAGCACGCGCGCCTACCTGCCGCCGGCGAGGCGCTGGGCGAGACCGTGGGGCCGGGTGACGCCGAGGGGCTGGGCGACGACCCGCCCGCGGGCGGCACGCGGATGATGCGGTCGTCGTCGCCGGTGGGGGCACCTCTGCCGTCGCGGTTGCTCGTCGCCACCCAGAGCCAGCCGTCCGGGCCCACGGCCGCGATCCGCAGCCGTCCGTACGTCCCCTGGAACTCGGCCGCCGCGTTGCCCGTCCTGCTGCCGGCGCCGACCGGCAGGGTCCACAACCGCTTGCCGCCCAGGGCCGCGGCGAACAGCGTGCCGTTGGCGTACGCGAGACCGCTCGGGGAGGACTCGGAGGTGCTCCAGGTCTGGATGGGATTGGTGAAGCGCGAGTCGCTGCACACACCCTCGCAGGTCGGCCAGCCGTAGTTGCGGCCCGGCTGGATGTAGTTGATCTCGTCCCAGGTGTTCTGGCCGAACTCCGTGGCGTACAGCCGGCCGTTCTCGTCCCAGGCGATGCCCTGGACGTTGCGGTGGCCGTAGCTGTAAACGCGGGAACCGGAGATCGGGTTGTCCGCAGGGACCGTGCCGTCGGGGCGCATCCGCAGGATCTTGCCGCCCGGGCTGTTGAGGTTCTGGGCGTTGGCGGAGGTGCCGGCGTCTCCCGTGGTCACGTACAGCATGCCGTCCGGGCCGAAGGCGATGCGCCCGCCGTTGTGGAACTGGGCGCGGGGGATGCCGGAGAGGATCACCTGCTGGATCTGCGGGGCGTTGAGGCGGAACCGGACCACCCGGTTGTCGGACGCGGAGCTGAAGTAGGCGTAGACCCACTGGTCCTGGGCGTAGGTGGGGGAGACCGCGATGCCGAGCAGGCCGCCCTCACCCTGCGGCGCAACGTTCGGGACGGTGGCCACCCGCGTCGGGGCCGATCCGGGACGCACCTGGGCGATGGTGGCGGTGTCGCGTTCGGAGACGAGGGCGCTGCCGTCCGGCAGGAAGGCGATGCCCCAGGGGACCTGAAGTCCGGTCGTGGCGACCTGCGCGCGAGTGAAGTCGAACCCGCCGGTCGCCGCGCTCGTGGGGAGCGGCTGGGTCACGACGAGTGCGGCGGCGGCGGTGACGGCGCTGAGGGTGGTCGCGACTGCCGCGGCGAGACGCTTGGGCATCAGGGCTCCAGGTCAGACGTCGGGATCCGGCTCGTGCCCCATCGAACGCGGCGCCCGGGCCCGGTGCAATCACCGTGCGACGAACGGGGCGATCGTTTGCACGTCACGATCCCGCCGTTTCCCCATGACCAGCGTCTTGTGCGTGTGCCACGCATCGGCACGGCGGTCAGGGCCAGGAAAATTTCACGGATCACGAAAGTTTTCCGGCAGCCTCTGCCGCCCACGGCGACCGTGTTCGCGTGTGCGGACCCGTTCGGGCCCGCACACGCGGCTCGTCAGCGCTCGGCTCGTCAGCGCTTGTCTCATCGGGGAGCACGGACAGGGGTCAGGTGGGCGTGCAGGTGACCTCCGGCGCCTCGACGTTGCCATTGGTCCAGCCGATCGCGAACGTCGTCGTCACCGCCGCTCCCGGCATGAGCAGGCCGGTCGAGGCGAAGATCGCCGGGCCTCCCGGCGGAATGCGGCCGTTCGCCGCCAGCACGTAGGTTAGGCCGTTGGGGACCGTGAAGGTGACAATCCACGAGGAGATGGGCAGCGTTCCCGTGTTCCGCACCGTCAGCTCGCCCCAGGGGGGCCTCGCCCACGAGGGGATGAAACGGACGGTCGCCTCGCACGAGCGTGTGCCCGGGGCACTGGGCGACGGCGACGGGCTCGGAGATGGTGAAGGAGACGGCGAGGGACTGGGAGACGGAGAAGGACTGGGAGACGGGGAAGGCGATGGTGAGGGGCTGGGCGTCGGAGAGGGGCACGGTGAGACACTCGGCGACGGGGTCGGGGTCGGGGAAGGGCTTGGGGAAGGGCTCGGAGAGTCCGATGGTGACGGTGACGGGCTGGACGACGCGGACGCGCTCGGCGACGGGGACGCGCTCGGCGACGGGGACGCCGAGGGGCTGGGAGTCGGCGACGGGCTGGGGGACTCCACCGGCGAAGGAGCAGGCGAGGGGCACGGCCCGCCGGCACCGCCGCCACCGCCGGCACCGCCGGACGGCGAGGGCGACGGGGCCCCCGACGGCGAGGGCGACGGTGACAGCGGGGGCCCGCCCGAGGGCGATGGTGACAGCGGGGGCCCGCCCGAGGGCGACGGGCTCGACGGTGGCCACGCGTCGCCGACGGGCGGGATCCGGATGATCCGGTCGTCGCTGGAGACAGGGGTCCCGCCGCTGTCGTAGTTGCTCGTCGTCACCCAGAGCCAGCCGTCCGGGCCGAGGGCCACGGTGCGCAGCCGCCCGAACCATCCCTGCAGCTCGACCACCGGGGTGCCCACGATGCTGCCGCCCGCGACCGGCACCGCCCACAGCCGCGTGCCGCGCAGGGCCGCGGCGAAGAGCATCCCGTTGGCGTACGCGAGGCCGCTGGGCGACGCCTCGGCCGGGTGCCAGGTCACGAGCGGTTCGCGCACGCGCGGGTCGCCGCAGACGCCCTCGCAGACCGGCCAGCCGTAGTTGCCTCCCGGGACGATGGCGTTGAGCTCGTCCCAGGCGTCCGCGCCGAACTCGGTGGCGTACATCCGGCCGCCGGTGTCCCAGGCGAGGCCCTGCACGTTGCGGTGGCCGTAGCTGTAGACGGGCGAGCCGGAGAACGGGTTGTCCGGTGGGATCGAGCCGTCGGGCCTTATACGCAGGATCTTTCCGGCCAGGTTCCCCGAGCTCTGCGCATAGCCGGGGATTCCGGCGTCGCCGGTGGAGACGTACAGCATGCCGTCGGGGCCGAACGCGATCCGCCCGCCGTTGCCGGTCAGGCCGCGGGGAATGCCGGCGAGGACGACCTGCTGTGCGCTGGGGTTGCTCCAGTGGAACCGGACCACGCGGTTGTCGGAGGAGGTGGAGAAGTAGACGTAGACCGTCTGGTCCTGGACGAAGGCAGGGGACAGGGCGATGCCGAGAAGGCCGCCGTCGCCCGCCGGGTACACGTTCGGGATGATGGTCACCAGGGCGGGGGTGGATCCCGGAGACACCCGCCAGATCCGCGCCGTGGTGCGTTCGGTCACGAGGGCGGTGCGGTCCGGCAGGAAGGCCAGGCCCCACGGGGACCGCAGCCCCGTGACGGCGACCTGCGGCCTGGTGAAGTCGAATCCGCCGGTGACCGCGGCGCCCGCGGGGGCAGGCCGGGTCACGACGAGCGCGGCGGCGGCGGTCATGGCGCAGAGGACGGCCGCGAGTGCCGCGGACAGACGCTTGGGCATCACGTGCTCCCGGGGGAGGGGACGGGGTCCGCATGTCGCTCGTCAACCAGCGAAAGCGTTCGCCGCGCCCCTGGCAATCGCCCGGCGTAGGCCCGCGCGCGGACCCACGCGCCGGCCTGCGCGTTCGTCCGCCGCCGGGGCCCGGGCGAGGAAACTTTCAGGCTTCGCGGCGGTTGGTCTGCCAGGCGTCCCCAATTCAGCGGCAAGCCGGTCACAAGTCCCGATGCGTACAAAAGGCGGCGTGAACGACTACGAGATCCGGCGGCCGGCGGCCGCCGACGCGGCGGCCATCCACGAACTGGTCGCCGAGCACGACATCGACGTGACCGGGAAGCCCGACCGGACACTCGACGACGTCGCCGACACCCTCGGCGAGCTCGACCTGGAGCACGACAGCTGGGTGGTCCGTTCGGGCGGGCGGCTCCTCGGCTGGGGTCACGCGCGGCGCAAGGGCACGAGCGACAACGTGGACGTCGAGGTGCAGGCGCGCGAGCCCGGCGCGGCCGCCCTGGTGTGGGACCTGGTGCTCGGGCGGGCCGGCGACCTCGCCCGCGAGGCCGGGCACGACCACGCCGTCGTGGACGTCAGCGTCTACGAGCAGGACACGGCCATGCGCGAGATGGCCAAGGAGCGCGGCTTCGCGCCCGCGACGGGCTTCCTGCGGATGCGCGCCGACCATGCGGGTGTGCGGCCCCTGTTCCTGCCGGGGGTCACGGTCGAGACCGGCTCGCCCGACGACGAGGGGGTGCTGCGCGCCGCGCACGCCGTCCAGCAGGAGGGCTTCGCCGAGCACTTCGGCTTCGTGCCGAAGGCGTTCGAGGAATGGGCCGACGAGATGGAGGCGTCCAGCGCGAACGACTGGACGCAGCTCTTGCTGGCCCGGGTCCACGGCGAGCCGGCGGCCATGCTGCTCGGCACGAACCACTTCGTGTCCGACGAGAACTGCGGCTACGTCCGCACTCTGGCGGTGCGGCCCGCCTTCCGCGGGCGTGGTCTCGGCCGGCTGCTGCTCACACGTGCCTTCGAGGCCGACGAGCGGCGCGGGCGGGTGGGCACGATCCTGCACGTCGACGGTGGCAACACCACTCCCGCGCTCGGCCTCTATCGGTCGGCCGGCATGCGCCCGGTGCTCGTCATCGACGTCTGGCGGGCCCTTGTCCGTCCCGGATCTTGAGACCATGTTGCTCACAACTATGAGAGGCCTAGTGTGAAATAGGGAGGAATCGGATAGCGAGGAGAGTTGATGCTGCACGAGAGGCTCGAGGGCGTCTATGACAACGTCCTGCGCCGAAACCCCGGTGAGACCGAGTTCCATCAGGCGGTGCGCGAGGTGCTGGAGAGCATCGGCCCGGTGCTCGGCAAGCACCCCGAGTATGCGGAGCAGAAGATCATCGAGCGGATCTTCGAGCCGGAGCGCCAGATCATCTTCCGGGTGCCCTGGGAGGACGATCGGGGCGAGGTGCACATCAACCGCGGCTTCCGGGTCGAGTTCAACAGCGCGCTCGGGCCCTACAAGGGCGGCCTGCGCTTCCACCCCTCCGTCTATCTCGGCATCATCAAGTTCCTGGCGGTCGAGCAGATCTTCAAGAACAGCCTGACCGGCCTGCCGATCGGCGCGGGCAAGGGCGGCTCGGACTTCGACCCGAAGGGCCGTTCCGACCGGGAGATCATGCGCTTCTGCCAGAGCTTCATGACCGAGCTCTATCGGCACCTGGGCGAGAACACCGACGTGCCTGCGGGGGACATCGGCGTCGGGGGACGGGAGATCGGCTACCTGTTCGGCCAGTACAAGCGCATCACCAACCGGTACGAGTCGGGCGTGATCACCGGCAAGGGCCTGGCGTACGGCGGCGCCCAGGTGCGCACCGAGGCCACCGGCTACGGCTGCGCGTTCTTCGTGGAGGAGATGCTCAAGGCCCGGGGCACGTCGTTCGACGGCAAGCGGACGGTCGTCTCGGGCGCGGGCAACGTCGCCGTCTACGCCATCGAGAAGGTGAGCGAGCTGGGCGGCGTCGTCGTGGCCTGCTCCGACTCCTCCGGCTATGTGGTGGACGAGAAGGGCATCGACCTCGACCTCCTCAAGCAGGTCAAGGAGGTCGAGCGGCGCCGCCTCAGCGCGTACGCCGAGCGCCGCGGCGGCGAGGCGGCGTACGTCGCCGGGCGCAGCGTGTGGGAGGTGCCCTGCGAGGTGGCGCTGCCGTCGGCGACGCAGAACGAGATCACCCGCAAGGACGCCGAGACGCTCGTGCGGGGCGGATGCGTCGCGGTCGGCGAGGGCGCCAACATGCCGACCACGCCCGAGGGCATCCGGGTGTTCCAGGAGGCCGGGGTGGCCTTCGGCCCCGGCAAGGCCGCCAATGCGGGCGGCGTGGCCACCAGCGCCCTTGAGATGCAGCAGAACGCCAGCCGCGACTCGTGGACGTTCGAGTTCTCCGAGCGGCGGCTCCAGGAGATCATGGGCGACATCCACGCCCGCTGCCTGGAGACCGCCGACGCGTACGGCATGCCGGGCGACTACGTGGCCGGTGCGAACATCGACGGCTTCCGGAGGGTCGCGGACGCGATGCTCGCCCTCGGCCTCATCTGAATCTGAGCTTTGGATGTGTCCGCCGGGTGGTCATCCCCGGTCGCGGTGCAGGAGGGGCAGCGCGCACCCGCCCGCGGCCAGGCAGACCGCGGCCAGCCACAGCGAGGTCACCGTGGCGGCGTGCGCCGACGGGGCGAGGCTGAGGAACAGCGTGCCGAAGACGGCCACGCCGACGACCTGGCCGAGCTGGAGCATCATCGCCATCAGGCCGCTGGCGTCGGCCGCGTCGGCGGGCGCGACCCGGGCCAGTGCCACCGCCATGAGCGGGCTGAACGCGCCCGCCATGCCGGCCCCGATGGCCGCGAAGCCGATCTCCAGCAGCGGCTCGCCGTGGCCGCCGCCGGACAGCGCCGCCGCCAGGGCCAGCTCGCCCGCGGCGGCGGCGACGGCGGACGCGACGATCACCGGCCGGTGCAGGCGGGCCGGCAGCCGCTTCCAGTTGAGGCTGGTCAGCGCGAAGGCGCCGGCGGCGGGGATGAACAGGCAGCCCGACCGCAGGGCGCTGTCGCCGAGACCGCCCTGGAGGTGGAGGGCCATGGCGAACAGCCAGCCGCCGTAGGCCGCCATCACGAGGAAGATGCCGGACGCGGCGGCGGCCACCCCGGGGGCGCGCAGCAGGCGGCCGGGGACGAGCGGATGCGCCGCGCGCCGCTCCACGACCAGGAACGCGCAGAACGCGAGAACCGACAGGCTCATCGCGATCCACCCCCACAGCGGCCAGTGCTCCTCGTGCCCGAGCACGAGCGGCACGACCAGCAGGCAGACGGCGAGCGACAGGGTGACCAGGCCGGGCACGTCGAGGCCCTGCTCCCGCCGCACGTGCGCGGCGGGCAGCGTCCGGGCGCCGACGGCGAGCAGCGCGAGCCCGATCGGCACGTTGACGAGGAAGACCGGCCGCCAGGCCGTGCCGAACAGGTCCGCGGTCACCAGCAGCCCGCCGAGCACCTGCCCGACGACCGCGCCGGTCGAGATGACCGTGGCGTAGACGCCGAGCGCCCGCCCCCGTGAGGCGCCGTCGAAGGTGACCTGGATCAGGCTGAGCACCTGGGGCACCATCAGGGCGGCTCCCGCGCCCTGCACGAGCCGGAAGGCGATCAGCACGCCGGTCGACGGGGCGAGCCCGCACATCAGCGACGCCGCCGTGAACACGGCGAGCCCGGTGAGGAACAGCCGCCGATAGCCGATCAGGCCTCCGAGGCGCGCCCCGGTGATCAGCAGCATGGCGTACACCACGGTGTATCCGGAGATGACGAGTTGCAGCCCGGAGCCGGTCGCCCCGAGGTCGGTGCGCATCGTGGGCGCGGCGACGTTGACGATGCTGACGTCGAGGACGGCCATGAACTGCCCCGCCAGGATGACGCCGAGCAGCAGGGCGGGCGATGTTCGCCGCGCGGCCGGCGCGCGGGTGGTCACAGTTGTCATGGCGGCAACGATGCCGCCGCCGCGATACCGGTAACGAGAGCCTGCGGATACTGGTACTGACACCACCTGGCAACGCGGTCGCCCGCCCGCGAGGATGGGGAAGGTGACGACGGGGATGCGCACCAGGAACAGCAGGCGTGAGGAGCTCGCGGCCTTCCTGCGGAGCAGGCGCGAGCGGATCAGGCCCGAGGACGTCGGACTGCCGCCCGGCCTGCGCCGCCGTACGCCGGGCCTGCGGCGGGAGGAGGTCGCCCAGCTCGCGGGCGTGGGCGTGACCTGGTACACGTGGCTGGAGCAGGGCCGCCCCATCAACGCGTCCGTGCAGGTGCTCGACGCCGTCGCCCGCACCCTGCGGCTCGACGCGGCGGAACGGGAGCATCTCTACCGGCTGGCGGACCTGCCGGAGATCGCCGATCCGGCGGGCGACGGGGAGGGCCTCGACGCCGAGGTGCACACGATCCTGCGTCAGCTCGACCCGCTGCCCGCGTGCGTCTACAACGGACGTTACGACCTGCTCGCCTGGAACGCCGCGTACGGCACGCTCTTCGCGTCGGTGGCCGAGCAGCCGCGGCTCGAACGCAACGTCCTGTGGCGGGTGTTCACCCTGCCCGCCTGCTGCTGCCCGCTGGTGAACAAGGACGAGGAGCTCCCGCAGATGGTCGCCACGCTGCGGGCCGCGTTCGGCCGCCACCTGGGAGATCTGGCCTGGACGGGTTTCGTCGCCCGGCTGTCGGCGGCCAGCCCGGAGTTCGCCCGGATGTGGGCGATGCACGAGGTGGCCAGGCCGGGCGTCCGGGTGAAGATGTTCAAACACTCGTCGGTGGGCCTGATCCGCCTCACGTCCACGAGCATGGCGCTGGCGGCGCCGCCGGAGACCCGCGTCGTGGTCTACACGCCGATGGACGAGCAGAGCAGGCAGCGGATCGACTGGCTGGCGGCCCACCCGGAGGTCGCCCACTGCGCGCTGCATGGGACGCCCGCCCGCGGGTGAAGCCGCCGCCTGCGAGCCAGGCAGGGGGTGATGCGGTAGCGTCCGGAGGGTGGCGAGGATCTTCACGGTCGACGAGGCCAGGTCGCTGATGCCGGCGGTGCTGGAGCACGCCCGCGCGTTCGTCGCCGTACGCGCCGATCTGGCCGAGCTCACCCACGACCTGCGGCACGCGGGCACCTCACCCCTCGGCGGCCTGCCGGAGGCCAAGGGCCTGGAGGCGCGGATGGACGAGATCCTGACCTGGTTCGACGCCGAGGGCATCGAGATCAAGGGCGTCGCCCCGCTGCTCGTCGACTTCCCCGCCGTGCTCGGTGAGGTGTCCGTACGGCTGTGCTGGCTGGAGGGGGAGATCGCCCTCGGCTGGTATCACCGCAGCGACCTCGGCTTCCCCGGCCGCCGCCCGCTTCCCTGACCTCGCCGCCGCTCCGGTCGCGACGAAGGCCGGTGCCCGGATCAGTCTTCTCCTGCGCCTCTGAAAGCATGCCGGGTCTTGCGCCCTCGTTATCCATGCGAATAATTTTATCCGCATGGATAACAAACTGGGCTGGCCCGCCGTGCGGACGCTCTTCGTCGCCGTCCTCGTCATCTCGATCGCGACACTCGGCGTGGCCGCCGTCATCGGCGGCGACTGGGTGGTCTGGCTCCGCGGAGCGGCCGTGGCCGCGGCGTCCGTCTGGCTCGTCGCCCTGACGGGTCAGGCCGCGCGTGGCAAGAGAACCGCGTACGTACGCATCCGCTACGTCAGCATCGCCGCGCCCATCGGCATCGTGCTCATCCTGCTCGCGCCCGACAGCGGCTATCCGGTGTGGATGAAGGCGGAGCAGGGCGTGGTCGGCGTCCTGGTCGCCGCCGTCGCACTGATCGTCAACCGGCGTACGGTGCGCGAGGCGTATCCGAAGGATGGCAAGCTGAGGTGACATGAGAAGCCCTGGGACCCGTCAGGCGGCCACCGAGGCGCGCAGAGCTCAGATCGCCTCGGCCGCGATCGCCGTGCTCGCCGAGCGCGGCTACGCGGAGACCACGTTCGAGGCCATCTGCGAGCACGCCGGGCTCAGCAGCAAGAGACTGATCACCTACCACTTCTCCAGCAAGGACCGGCTGTTCGAGGCCGTCGTCCAGCAGGTCGTCGCCGACGCCGCGGCCTTCATGCGGCCGGCGATACAGGCCGCGCACGGAGCCCGTGCTCAACTGGAGGCGTTCATCAGGTCGAACCTCGCCTTCGTCGCCCGCAACCCCGGGCACGTGCGCGCGGTGCAGCAGATCGCCTTCAACAAGGCCCCTGTCGGAGTCGGGGAGAGGGATGCCGCGATCGCCAGGCTCGTGGCCCTGTTCGAGGACGGGCAGCGTACGGGGGCCTTCCGGAGCTTCGACTGCACGGTGATGGGAGCGGCGCTGCGCGCGTCCATCGACGCGATGGCCGAACGGGTCGTCGAGGGCGCCGATCCCGGCGTCTGCGCGGACGAGCTCGCCGAGCTGTTCGACCGTGCGACCCGCGCCGAGGAGTCCGCCGGCGCGGGCGACGGGGGTTAGTCCGACAGGTCGTCGAAGCCGTCGAAACCGCCGAAGGCGGCGCCGTACCGCACGCACACCATGCGGGCCACGGACTCGTGCGCGCCGAGGGGCTCAGCGCACCCGGCGCCGATCGAGTCGGCGGCCGCCGTGATCCGGTCGAGGTCGGTCTCGGGACCGATGACGTACGGCACCATGGCGAGCCGGTTGGCGCCGATGTTGCGCAGGCGCTCGGCGGCGTCGCGCACGCTCGGCTGGCCGTCCAGCGCGGCGGGGACGACGGGCAGCGTCAGGCGGGCGGCCAGCAGGACGGCCGTCGCGTCCGCGCCGCGGGCGGCCTCGTCGCCTCCGGCGGTCGCGACGATGATCCCGTCGACCGGCGAGGAGACGTTGAACAGGCGCATCCGGTCGGCGCGGGCCAGGCCCGCCTCGGCCAGGCGCACGTGCAGGGCCTCGGCCAGCAGCGGATGTGGGCCGAGCGGCTCGGTGATCCGCACCGCGGCCTCGCTCTGCGTCACGGCGTCCCGTACGGCGCGCAGCACGCGCGGATGGGGCCCGGTGACGAGCGGGACGACCACCGCGGCCGGTCCGTCCGCCGGTCGCTGGGCGGCGATGGACGCGAACTCCTTGGTGAGGTCGGCGCCGCCGTCGGCCAGCGAGACGATACGAAGGTCGATCTGCGGGTTGTCGATCCTGACGATGGAGGCGACCTCCATGGCCACGTCACCGCCCGGGCCCACCGGATCGCCGGCCTTGCCCGGCACCGCCAGGACCAGGGCAGGCGCGTCAGGCGGCAGGTCGGCGGGGAGGGGCCGTCTGTGGCGGCCGCCCCCAAACCGCGGAGAGCGCTCTCTGGTGGGGAGCTTCGGCGGGTCCTCGTGACCTTCGTTCACATCGGCGGATTCTAGGGCGAATCTGGTCGAAGAGCCGAACCAACGCGCGGCTTGTTGCGGCTTGGTGATCTAGACGGTTTACACGTTCGTTACTTGACGCTCTCCAGAGGACCCGGTTTGATATGGACTCATCCGGCCGTAAACGTTTACAGATCGCTGTGCATTACCGGCCAGTAAACGATTACAGGACATTCTCCCAAGTGAGGTTCCGTTGACCGAGGGTCCCACGATCACCACGATCGCGCAACGCGCCGGTGTGTCGATCGCCTCGGTGTCACGTGTGCTTAACGGGCTGCCCACGCGCGAGGACACCGTGCGGCGCGTCATGCGCGCGGCCGACGAACTCGGCTACGTGCCCAACTCGGTCGCCCGCTCGCTCCGCAACCGCCGCACCGACCAGATCGCCTTCGCGATGGCCGACATCGGCAACCCGGTCTACGTGGCGATGGTGCGCGAGATCCAGCCGCTGCTGAAGGCGGCCGGCTACCGGCTCCTGATCCACTCCACCGACGGCGAGACCGACGACGAGCTCGACGTGCTGCGCGGCCTGCGCGAGCGCTACGTCGACGGCCTCATCATCAGCCCGCTGCGCGGCGTCACCCAGGAGCACGTCGAGGCCATCGTCGCCGCGCGCGCCCCCGTCGTCGTCATCGGCGCGCTGCCGGACGACATGCCGGAGGGCGCGCTGGTCGACAACGTGCGCACCGACTCCAGGACCGGTGTGCGGCTCGCGCTCGACCACCTGCACACCATCGGCAGGCGGCGCATCGGCTTCCTCAACGGCCCGCTCGACACCGTTCCCGGCGCCGCCCGCGCCGCCGCCTACCGGGAGGCGCTGGAGGCGCTCGGCCTGCCGTACGACGAGGACCTCGTCGAGGTGGGCGACTTCTACCGCGACAGCGGGGCGCGCGCCGCGCGGGCGCTGCTGTCGCGCGTGCCCGGCGTGGACGCGCTGATGTGCGCCAACGACCTCATCGCGCTCGGCGCGCTCGACGTGCTGCGCGAGCAGGGCAGGGACGTCCCCGGCGACGTGGCGGTGGTCGGCATGGACGACACCGACCTCGCCTCGGTGACCTGGCCGACGCTGACCAGCGTCTCGCTCGGGTCGGCCGAGCGCGGCCGGGCGGCGGCCGGGCTGCTGCTCGACCGGCTGCAGAACGGCCCGCGCGGGCCGCGGGTGGCGGTCGTGCGGCCGAGCCTCACCATCCGGGGCTCCACCACTGTTTCGCAGGCGTCGCCGGGAGGTGCCCGATGACCGCGGTCGCCGAGCGGCCGTACGGCCGCACCGGAGGCGGGCCACGACGTGGGCTCCTGTCGGGGAACGGGCTCACACTGCTGCTCCCCGCGCTCGTGCCGGTGCTGCTGTTCAGCGTGGGCCCGCTGGTCTACGGCATCCTGCTGGCCTTCACCGACGCGCGGTCCGGCCGCAACACCGTGACCTCGTTCGTGGGCCTGGAGAACTTCGCCGAGCTGCTGTCGGACGGCGACTTCTGGGAGTCGTTCCGGATCGGCATGGTCTGGGGCGTGTCGGTGACCGTGCTGCAGTTCCTCGCCTCGCTGGGGCTCGCGCTGCTGCTGAACCAGGACCTCCGCCTGCGCGGCGTCGCCCGGGTGCTGGCGGTCGTGCCGTGGGCGATGCCGCCCGTGGTGGTCGGCCTGATGTGGCGGCTCGTCTACCACCCGGACGCGGGCCTGCTCAACGGCCTGTTCGGCTCGAACGTCGACTGGCTGCACGACTTCTCCCTCGCGCTGCCCGCCGTCATCGTCGTGGGGGTCTGGACCGGCATGCCGCAGACCACGGTCGTGCTGCTCGCCGGCCTGCAGAACGTGCCCAGAGAGCTCTACGAGGCGGTCAGCGTCGACGGCGCGGGCACCTGGCGGCGGTTCTGGAACGTCACGCTGCCGCAGCTGCGGCCCGTGATCGTGGCCATCACCTCACTCGACTTCGTGTGGAACATCAACCAGTTCAGCCTGGTCTACGTGCTCACCCAGGGCGGGCCGGGCGGGCGGACGAGGCTGCCCATGCTGTTCGCGTACGAGGAGGCGTTCCGATACGGCTTCTTCGGCTACGCCGCGACGCTCGGCGTGGCGATCACGATCGTCGTGCTGGCCGTGCTCGGCCTGTACCTGTGGCGGCAGGCACGGGAGGGAGCCTGACATGACCCGCGCGCTGAAGTATCTCGCCCTGCTGGGATATGTCGCCTTCCTGTCGTTCCCGCTGCTGTGGCTGCTGTCCACGGCGCTGAAGACGCCGCAGGAGATGGCCGCCCTCGATCCCACGTGGATCCCGCGCCGGCCCACGCTGGCCAACTTCGCCGACGCCTTCGCGGAGCAGGACCTGGTCGGCGCGGGGCTGCGCAGCCTCGTCGTCGCCGTCGCCACCGCGCTGATCACGGTGGCGCTCGCGCTGCCCGCGGCGTACGCGCTGGCCCGCTTCCGCGGCGTGGCCGGCAAGATCGCGATCGGCTGGGTGCTGGTCAGCCAGGTCTTCCCGGTCGTTCTGATCATCATCCCGCTGTTCATGGTGCTGCGGCGGCTGGAGCTGGTGAACACCCTCGCCGGGCTCACGGTCGTGCACGTCACGTTCGTCATGCCGTTCGCGCTGTGGATGCTGCGCGGATACGTGCGGGCGGTGCCGCGCGAGCTGGAGGAGGCCGCGTCGGTGGACGGCGCGGGGCGGCTGCGCGCGCTGGCCGCCGTCGTCGCGCCGCTGCTGGCCCCCGGTGTCGTCGCGACGCTGTTGTTCAGCTTCATCTCGTCCTGGAACGAGTTCATGTTCGCCCTCGTGATCCTCAAGGATCCCGAGGTGGAAACCCTTCCGCTGACGCTGGTGCGCTTCGTCGGCCCGGAAGGTGTCGCCCGGCTCGGCCCTCTGGCGGCGGCGTCGCTGCTCGCGACCGTGCCGAGCCTCGTCTTCTTCGCGATCATCCAGCGGCGCCTGCGGTCCGGCCTGATGGCCGGGGCCGTCAAGGGCTGATCCGCATGGCGACCCTTATAAGGAGGTCTCAATGAAGAGATTGGGTGCCGCGCTGGCCGTGGCGGCGGTCGCGCTCGCGGCGGCCGCGTGCGGAAGCGGCGGCGACGGCGGGGACGGCGGCGGTGCCGCGTCCGGGGAGCCGGTGAAGCTGCGCTTCCTCAGCCTGGCCTGGCAGAAGGAGTCGATCGAAGCCAACAAGGAGATCGTCGCCGACTGGAACAAGGCCAACCCGAACATCCAGGTCGAGTACGTCCAGGGGAGCTGGGACAACGTCAACGACCAGCTCGTGACGTCGTTCGAGGCCGGCGACCCGCCGGACGTCATCCACGACGACTCCCCGGCGCTGTCGAGCTTCGCCTCGCGGGGCTTCCTGCTCGACCTCACCGGCAAGATCCCCGCCGAGCTGCAGAGCGACATCCCGCAGGCCGCGTGGGACACGGTCACCTTCTCCGACGGCAAGAGCGGCCAGGGCGTGTACGGCGTGCCGTTCCTGCAGGAGTCGCAGGTGCTCATCGCCAACAAGAAGCTGCTCGACGACGCCGGTGTGCGCATCCCCACCCCGGACTCGCCGTGGACGTGGGACGAGTTCGCCGACGTGTCGAAGAAGCTCACCAAGAAGGGCACGTACGGCGTGGCCTGGCCGATGAAGTCGCCGGTCAACAAGGTGCTCAACCTGGCGCTCAACTTCGGCGGCACGTTCTTCGACACCCAGGACGGCAAGACCACGGTGAAGGTCGGGCCGCAGGAGCGCGAGGTGCTCCAGCGCATCCACGACCAGCTCTACACCGACAAGTCGGCCGACCCGTCGGCGCTGGGCATGGGCACCGCCGACCCGCTGCCGGGCTTCTTCGCCGGCAAGTACGCCATCGTCCCGGCCGGGGTTTACCTGCGCCAGCAGGTCGCCGAGCAGGCACCGGACGGGTTCCAGTGGGTCACGCTGCCGCCGCTTAAGGGTCAGACCTCCCAGCAGGGCGCGGTCTCGCAGACGCTGTCGGTCGCGGCCGACAGCAAGCACCCCGACGAGGCGGTGAAGTTCATCGCGTACTTCCTCAACGGCCCGAACCAGGCGAAGCTGGCCAAGGGCGACTGGCTGCTGCCCACCAGCACGAGCGCCGCGAAGATCTCGGCGCTCACCACGGAGGAGAACGGGTGGGACGTCGCCACCGCCTCGGCCAAGGACCTCGTCGTCGCGCCGTTCCTCAAGGTGAACGGGTTCGACGAGTGGAAGAGCAAGGTGGCCACGCCGGCGATGCAGGAGTACTTCGCCGACAAGATCAGCCTCGACGAGCTGGCCAAGCGGCTCGTCGAGGAGGGGAACAAGGTGCTGGAGCGGTACAGCCGTTGACCTCCGTACGTGACCGCGCCCGGGGTTGTCTGCTCGGCCTCGCCGCCGGCGACGCCCTGGGCGCCCCCGCGGAGAACCTCTCTCCGGAACAGATCGCCGCGCGGTGGGGCGTGCTCACCGAGATCGAGCGCGGCGGCACCGACGACACCGAATACACGATCTTCGCCGCCACCGTGCTCCTGCGCCACGGTCACGCGCTCACCTCAGCGGACGTGGCGCGGGCCTGGCGCGAGGAGATCGTCGCGCGGCTCGACGGGCCGATGCGCGGCGCCGGGTTCTCCGAGCTCGGCACGGTCGAGGCCCTGCGCCGCGGCCTTGAGCCGCCGCTGACCGGCCGGTGGCACGCCCACGGCTGGTCCGACGGCCTGGCCATGCGGGCCGCGCCGTACGGGATCTTCGCGGCGGGCGACCCGGACGAGGCGGCGCGGCTGGCGGAGACCGACGGGCGGGGGAGCCACACCGGCGAGGGGATCCTCGGCGGCCGGGCGGTGGCCGCGGCGGTCGCGGTCGCGATGACCGGCGCCCTGCCCGAGGAGGTGGCCGGGGCGGCGCTGCGGGCGGTGCCGGAGGACTCCTGGACGGCACGCAGCCTGCGCGCCGCGCTCGACGTCGCCGCCCGCACGCCCCGCCCCCTCCTGGCCCGCACGCTCCACGACACGGTCGTGGTCAAGCACTACCCGTGGACCGACCTGGCGCCCGAGGCGGTCGCCCTCGCGTTCGCCGCCTACGTGGCGGGCGGCGGGGAGATCGAGGCGTCGGTCGTCACGGCCGCCAACCTCGGCAGGGACGCCGACACCACCGCCGCCGTCGCAGGCGCTCTCTCCGGGGCGGGCCGCGGTGAGGCGGCGGTGCCCGCCCGCTGGGCCGAGCGCATCGGCCCGGTGGCGGGCCGCTGCCTGCCCGTGGTCGCCGGGCGGGACATCCGCGACGTCGCCGACGAGATCGTGAAAGGAATGTAGGACCACATGCCATCGGGGGACAGGCGGGACGGGCCGCCCAGGCTCGACCGCGTGCGGGGGGCCGTCATCGGCCTCGCCGCCGGCGACGCGGCCGGATGGCCGGCCGCCCGGCACCGGTCCGCGCTGCTGGCCGGCTGGAGCAGGCGGCTGCACCGGGAGCTCGACGCGTTCGCCGAGGAACACCAGGTCACCACGCTGCCGGTGCCGTTCGCGCTGAACCAGCCGGTGGCGCCGCTGGCGGCGGGCCCGTCGGACGACGCCGAGTGGCTGGCCTGGACGGCCCTGACCATCCGGGAGGACCGGGCCGAGGCGTTCGGCCGCCTGGCGGGCCGCGACGACGTCCGGGCGCGCATCTCCGTGTGGGCGGCGCTCGACAACCTCGCGGCGGGCAAGTGCCCGCCCGCCAGCGGCCACGACAACCCCCACCACTTCGACGACGCCGCCGCCGTGCGGGCCGTCGCCTTCGGCGCGGCCGGGCTCGATCCGCTGGAGGACGCGCGCGTCACCAACGCGGAGGACGGCGTGCTCGGCGCGGTCGCGATGGCCCGCGCGGTCGCGGCGCTGACGGACGGCGCCCCGATGGGCGAGGCGGTGGAGGCGGCGCTCGGCGCGCTGCCGCCGGACACGGCGATCGGGCACGCGGCGCGCGAGGCCCTCGCGGCGGCGCGGGCGGCGGGCTCGCCCTTCGCCGCGGTGCCGGCGCTGGACGCCGCCGTGCTCGACCACGTCTACAGCTACGGCGTCGCCGCCGCGCAGACCGTGCCGGTCGCGCTGGCCCTCGCCGACGTCGCCTCCTGCGGGCCGCCGCAGGAGGCGTTCGGCGCGGGCGTCTCGGCGGCGGCCTGCCTCGCCCCGGTCGCCGACTCCGCGCCCGCGCTCACCGGCGCGCTGCTCGGCTGCGCCGCGGGGCACGACGCGCTGCCCGCCGCCTGGCGCGAGCGGGCCCGCGTCCTGGCCGGCTGCTGCCTGCCGGAGCTCGCGGGAACCGACCTGCTGGACATCGCCGGGCGGCTCGCATGACGCCCGGCCACATCACGCGTACGGACAAGGGGGAAGACCGGATGACGCCGCAGGAGGACCTGCCGGATGACGACCTGCTGACCGATCGCGCCGTGGGGTGTGTGGCGGGCGCCGCGGTGGGCGACGCGCTCGGCGGAGCCACCGAGGGGTGGACGCCCGAGCAGATCCAGGAGCGCTACGGAGGCCGGGTGCGCGGCGTCGTCCCCCCCTTCAACGAGGACTGGCGCAACGCCCGCCCCATCGCGCCCTATCACAAGGGGGACGGCCACGTCACCGACGACACGTTGATGACGCACGCCCTCATCCGGGTGTACGAGCGGGTCGGCGGTCACCTGGACGCCTACGCCGCCGCCGAGCACCTGGTGCCCGAGATGATGGGGGAGAAGCGGTGGATCCCCGAGCTGGAGGCCGAGGCGCTGCCGCTCCACCGGGTGTTCCTCGCCGAGAAGTGGCTCGTGCTGCGGCTGCACTACGGCCACGCCGACCCCCGCGAGGCCGGGGTCGGCAACATCGTCAACTGCGGCGCGGCGATGTACATGGCGCCGGTCGGCGTCGTCAACGCGGGCGACCCCGACGGCGCGTACGCCGAGGCGATCGACCTGGCCGGGGCGCACCAGTCGAGCTACGGCCGTGAGGCGGCGGGCGTGCTGGCGGCGGCGGTCGCCGAGGCGATGCGACCGGGCGCGACGCCCGACTCGGTCGTCGCGACCTGCCTGCGGCTCGCCCGCGACGGCACCCGGGCCGCCATCGACGCGGTCTGCTCGGCCGCCCGGGGCCTCGGCCACTGGGAGGGCTCCTTCGAGGCCCTGCGCGCGGCGATCCGCCCGTACGACACGGTGGCCGACACCTACCGCGACCAGGGCCTCGGGGCGCGGCGGCCGAGCCGGCTGCACAGCATCGAGGAACTGCCGCTCGCGCTCGCGTTCCTGGTGATGGCCAAGGGCGACTACCGCGAGACGGTGCTCGGCGGCGTCAACTACGGCCGCGACGCCGACTCCATCGCCTCGATGGGCGGGGCCGTCGCCGGGGCGCTCGGCGGGCGGGCCGCCGTCCCCGCCGACTGGCTGGAGCAGGTGGCGACGGCCAGCCGTACGGACCTGGTCGGGCCGGGGCGGGCGATCGCGGCCGTCGCGCGGCGGGGGCACCGGGCCGACCGGGAGCGCCGCCGCGCGCACGAGGCCGCCTTCGACGCCCTGCTCGCGCCGCGGGGAGACGCGCGATGATCCGGCTGACGTGGGTGCAGCCGGAGGACCTCGTGGGCCACGAGCTGAGGCAGGCGGACGAGGACGGCCGGGGAACGCTCCCGGAGGTGGCGGCCGTGCGCGAGCGCTGGCACGCCGCCGGCGGGCACGACGCGCCGCCGAGGGCGGGGGCCTCCGCCGAGCCCGCCCCCGAGGCGCTGCGCGCCCTGGCCGGGGAGCTGCTCGACACGCCCGCGGCGATCCCCTCGCCGCTGCCCGAGCCCTCGGAGCTCGGAGAGATCGTCGCGAGCTGCCCGGACTGGCCCGCCTCCGGCACGCGGACGCGCCCCGAGCCCGGGCGGGTTCTGGGCGCCTGGTGGGGGAGGGCGGCCGGCTGCCTGCTGGGCAAGCCGGTGGAGAAGATCCCCCGCGAGGGGATCAGGGCCATCGCCGAGGCGACCGGCAACTGGCCGATCCGCGGCTGGTTCACCGCGAAGGGGCTGCCGCCGGAGATCGCGGAGCGGTGGCCGTGGAACCGCCGCAGCGCGGCCACCAGCCTCGCCGAGAACATCGACGGCGTGCCCGAGGACGACGACCTCAACTACGCGCTGCTCGCGCTCACCGTGCTGGAACGGCACGGACGGGACTTCACGACCGAGGACGTCGCGAAGACCTGGCTCGACGCGCTGCCCGCCGGGCGGGTCTTCACCGCCGAGCGGGCGGCCTACCGCAACCTGCTCGCGGGTCTCGAAGTCCCCGCGACCGCCGTCCACCGCAACCCGTTCCGCGAGTGGATCGGCGCGTTGATCAGGGCCGACGTGTACGGCTGGGCCAACCCGGGCGATCCGGCGACGGCCGCGGCGCAGGCGTGGCGGGACGCCCGGCTCAGCCACACGGCCAACGGGATCTACGGCGCGATGTTCGCCGCCGCCATGTGCGCGCAGGCGCTCGTGGCCGCCGGAATGGACGAGGTGATCGAGGCCGGGCTCTCGGTCGTGCCGCCCGGCTCGCGCCTGGCCGGGGCCGTACGGCAGGCCGTCGCGGACGCCGCGGCCGAGCCGGACTTCGAGCGGGTCGTCGACCGGCTCTACGCGCGGCACGGCGACCTCCACTGGGTCCACACTGTTAACAACGCGGCGCTGCTGGCGGCGGCGCTCGTTCATGGCGCAGTGCACGGTGCGGGCGACTTCGGCGCGACCGTCGGCGCGGCCGTGGCCGGAGGCTGGGACACCGACTCGGCCGCCGCCACCGCCGGATCGATCGCCGGGGCGCTGGCGGGCGGCGTCCCCGAGCGGTGGATCACCAGGGACCGGCTGGCCAGCAGCCTGCCCGGCTTCGACGGCGTCTCGATCGAGTCGCTCGCCGCCCGCACGCTCGCGCTCTGTGAGGGGGAACGACGATGATCTCGGTGTTCGGCAGCGCCAACATGGACCTGGTGGCGTACGTCGCCCAGGCCCCCAAGCCGGGTGAGACCGTCACGGGCCGGGAGTTCCGCACGATTCCCGGCGGCAAGGGAGCCAACCAGGCGATCGCCGCGGCCCGCGCGGGCGCCGACGTGGCCTTCTTCGGAGCCGTGGGGGACGACGCGTTCGGGCCGGGGCTGCGGGCCGCGCTCGCCGAGGCGGGCGTGGACACCACCGGGCTGCGGGTCGTGCCCGGCCCGTCGGGCGTCGCCCACATCGTCGTGCAGGACGGCGGCGACAACTCGATCATCGTGGTGCCCGGCGCGAACGGCGCGGTCACCGGGCCGGACGGGCGGGACGCGGAGGTCATCGCCCGGTCCGACGCGCTGCTTCTGCAACTGGAGCTGCCGATGGACGCCGTGGTCGCCGCGGCCCACGTGCCCGGCGCGGAGGTGATCCTGACCCCGGCCCCGGCCGTGCCGCTGCCCGCCGAGCTGCTGGAGGCCGTCGACCTCATCGTGCCCAACGAGCACGAGGCGGCGGCCCTCACCGGCCGCGACGACCCCGGCGACGCGCTGGAGGCGCTGCTCGGCCTCGTCCCCGAGGCCGTCGTCACCCTGGGCGCCCGGGGCGCCCTGTACGGCTCGCGCGAGGGCGTCCGCCTGCACGAGCCCGCCGTACCGGTGCGGGCGGTGGACACGACGGCGGCGGGCGACACCTTCGCGGCGGCGCTGGCCGTCGCCAGGACCGAGGGGGCCGATCCGGCGCGGGCGCTGCGCTTCGCCTCGGCCGCCGCGGCGCTGTCGGTGCAGCGGGGGGGCGCCAGCACCTCCATGCCCCACCGCCACGAGATCGACCACCTGATGGAGGAGGGACTGTGACCGGGCCGCTCGACGGCGTGCGCGTCATCGACGCCGCGACGCTGTTCGCCGGGCCGACCGCCGCGATGCTGCTCGGCGACTACGGCGCGGACGTCATCAAGATCGAGCACCCGCGCAGGCCGGACCCGTCGCGCGGGCACGGCCCCGGGGGGCTGTGGTGGAAGATGCTCGGCCGCAACAAGCGGACGATGACCCTCGACCTGTCCACCACTGAGGGGCAGGACCTGCTGGTCCGGCTCGTCGAGGACGCCGACGTGCTCATCGAGAACTTCCGCCCCGGCACGCTGGAGCGCTGGAACCTGTCCTGGGACCGGCTCAGCAAGGCCAACCCCGATCTGGTGCTCGCCAGGGTCACCGGCTTCGGCCAGTTCGGCCCGTACGCCAGACGGCCCGGCTTCGGCACCCTCGCCGAGGCGATGAGCGGGTTCGCCGCGATGACGGGGGAACCGGACGGGCCGCCCACGCTGCCGCCGTTCGGGCTCGCGGACGGCATCTGCGCGCTGGCCACCGCGTTCGCCGTGATGACTGCCCTGCGGTCGGGGCGCGGGCAGGTCGTCGACCTGTCGATCATCGAGCCGATCCTGACCGTGCTCGGCGCCCAGCCCACCATCTACGACCGGCTCGGCGTCGTGCCCCCGCGCACCGGCAACCGCTCGGTCAACAACGCCCCGCGCAACACCTACCGCTGCCGCGACGGCTCGTGGGTCGCGGTCTCGACCTCGGCGCAGAGCATCGCGGAACGCGTGATGCGCCTGGTCGGCCGGCCCGACCTGGTGGACGAGCCGTGGTTCGCCACCGGCGCGGGCCGGGTGGCGCACGTCGGCGAGCTCGACGCGGCCGTCGCGGCCTGGGTCGGCGAGCGGACCCGGGAGGAGGTGCTGCGGGCGTTCGAGGAGGCCGAGGCCGCCGTGGCGCCCATCTACGACGTGCGCGACGTGCTGGCCGACCCGCAGCTGACCGCGCTCGACGCGGTGACGACCGTGGAGGACCCCGAGCTGGGCCCGCTGCGGATGCAGAACGTGATGTTCCGGCTGTCGGAGACACCGGGACACATCCGGTGGACCGGCCGCCCGCACGGCGCCGACACCGATGAGATCCTGCGCGGCCTCGGCCTGACCGATGCGCAGATCGAGGCACTGCGGGCCAAGGGAGTGGTGTGATGGACGCTCCTGGTGTCCCGGCCGCGCCCCTGACATGGTTGTACGTGCCCGCCGACCGCCCCGACCGGATCGGCAAGGCCCTGGGCGGCGAGGCCGACATGGTGATCGTCGACCTGGAGGACGCGGTCGCCCCCGAGAACAAGGACGCCGCCCGCGCCGGGGTCGCCGCCCTGCTGGCCACGCCGCGGCCGCGCGTGGAGATCCGGGTCAACGACGTCCGCACACCGTACGGCCAGGCCGACCTGCACGCGCTCGGAACGCTGCTGCGCGGCAGCGGCGGCCTGCGCGTCCCCAAGGTGGAGTCGGCCGACGAGGTCCGCCGGATCGCCGACGCGGTGCCGGGCGTGCCGCTGCGGCTGATCATCGAGTCGGCCCTCGGGCTGGAGCGCGCCTTCGAGATCGCCACCGCCTCACCGGCCGTCGCCGGGATCGGCCTCGGCGAGGCCGATCTGCGCGCCGACCTCGGTGTGACCGACGAGGCGGGCCTGGCCTGGGCGCGGTCCCGCATCGTGGTCGCGGCCCGCGCGGCGGGGCTGCCGGCCCCGGCCCAGTCCGTTTATGCGAACGTCCGCGACCTCGACGGCCTGGCCGCGTCCTGCGCCTCGGGCCGGGCCATGGGATTTCGCGGCAGGGCGGCCATCCACCCCGTCCAGCTTCCGGTGATCGCGGCGGCCTACCACCCGACGGAGGAGGAGATCGCGGCCGCCCTGGAGGTCGTCTCCGCCGCCGACCAGGGCGCGGTGGCCCTCGCCGACGGCCGCTTCGTGGACGAGGCCGTCGTCCGGCAGGCCCGCCGCGTCCTCGCCGACGCCGGCGGGCACTGAGACTCGTGCCGAATCGGCCGGGGCCGGGCGGAGTCACGGCGCTCCGCCCGGCCCCGGGGTCGGTCGGCTCAGGTCACGGGCAGTTGCCGATGTCGCTCTCGGCGGAGGCCAGGACCACGTTGGTCTTGGCCAGGCCGAGGGCGTTGACGGTGACGTGAACCGCGTTGACGGTCAGGCCCTTGTCGGGCGTGGTGAACGGGATCTGCTCGTTGAGGACCAGCTTCACCACGCCGACGTTGATCGTGGTGTTGGGCGCGATGTTCGTCGGCGCCGAGATGACCACCGTGTTGCCGACCTTGAGGGAGGCGATCGTGGTGGTCCCGCTCGATCCGGAGCAGGTGGTGGTGGAGCTGGACTTGATGGCCCCGATGGTGATCACGGGGATGCCGGTGATCCCGATGGAGGTGTCGTCGATGGAGGCGGTGGCCTCCGACTTGCCGGGGAACTCGGTGGTGACGACCTTGGCGCACAGGGCGTGCGCGCTGATCAGCCCGCTGAGGGTGGCGGTGCAGGGGACCGAGGTGCTGCCGGACGACGTGGTGGAGACGGGGCCGGTGTCCGGGGTGCGTGCGATGTTGACCAGTTGCAGGCCGGCCAGGGAGGCGCCGGCGGTCAGGCCGTAGGCCCGTCCGGTCAGCCGCTGCGGCGTGACCTTGACCTCCTCGTCGCTGCACGGCGAGGTGACGGAGTTGTTGTTGGCGTCGCCGCTGTAGGTGGCGGTCCACCGGTAGGTGCCGGCCGCGCCGATGGTCACGTCGCCGGACGCGGCGGTGCCGCTGCCGGACAGGTCGCCGGTGCGGGTGGCGATCGGCGTCTTGCAGTCGGTGTCGCCGGGCGCGTACAGCTGGAATTCGACGGTGCCGGTGGGGTGGAACCCGCCGGAGACCGTGGCGGTGTCGGAGACGGCGCCGCCGGCCGGGACCGACCCCGACGGCGTGGTGGCGATGCCCGGGGTGGCCTTGACGACCTCGACCTCCTCACCGCATTCGGAGGTGACCGGGGTGTTGGCGTCGTCGCCGCTGTAGGAGGCCACCCACCGGTAGGTGCCCACGCCGCCCGCCGGGATGTCGCCGGACGTCGCCGTGCCGCTGTCCGACACCGATCCGGTGCGGGTGGCGATGGGCGTCTCGCACTCGGTGTCGCCGGGTCCGAACAGCTCGAACTTGACGGTGCCCGTCGGGTGGTGGCCGCCGGACAGGGTCGCGGTGTCCGAGACGTTTCCGCCCGCGGGCGTCTCGCCCGACGGCGTCGTGGTGATCTTCGGGGTCGCCTTCGGGACGTGCTCGGTGATCGTTTCGGTGAACCCGGGCGACAGGACGTCGTTGACCAGGAAGTCCACCTTGCAGGTGAGGGTGCTTCCCGGCGCGGCTCCGTCGCCGACGGTGACCTTCTCGGAGAACGCGGCATCCTCGCCGCTGGTCACCGTACGGCTGTCCGGGGTCAGGGAGACCGACAGGTTCGGGTCGCAGTCGCGCAGCTTGTGGGTGACCGTGACCGGCAGGTTGTGCAGGGCCGACAGGATGGTGTCGCTGACCTCCGAGGGGTTGAGGCCGGAGAAGAGCTGTCCGTCGGTGGCGTCGGTGATCGCGGCCGCCTGCCCGCTCGAGTTCAGCCCGGCCAGGTCGAAGGCGAGCACGGTGATGTCGGCCGCTTTCAGGGCGCTGATCGCGTCGGCCAGCGAGTGGCCGCCGCTGGGGTCGTGGCTGGGGGCGTCTCCGATCAGCAACACGATCCGGGTGCTGTCCGGCCGGAAGGAGAGCGCTCCCGTGGCGACCTAGTACAGGGCGTTGATGCCGTCTTCGGGGAAGTCGCCTCCGCCCGACGCGGACAGCGAATTGATGCCGGCGGTGACATCGGCCGGGTCGCCGGTGAGATTCTGCGCCACCCGAAATGGAGTCGAGTCCGCCGCGTCCTTGTATTCGGCGACCGCGAACTGGGCGTCCGGCTGTGCCGAGGCGACATTGAACGTTTTTCATCCGCCGGGCGGCTAAGCCGGTCACAGCATGATCGCGATGCTCGGGTTTTCCTCATGATGTGGCGAAGCTCCTGGTAGACGGGTTGATCACCACAACCATCACCGTCATCGCCAGGAGCTTCGGGTGCTGTTCTATCGTGCTGC
>NZ_VJVX01000076.1:0-32355 GCF_008033685.1 Microbispora sp. CSR-4 | reverse complement strand
GCCGGGGTTGCTGCCGGCGACCGGGCAGGTGCTCCCGCTCTCCAGCGTGCACCGCCTCGCCCGCACCAGCACGTTGGTGCGGATCGTCATGAACGCCGAGGGACAGGTGCTGGACATGGGCCGCAAGGTCCGCCTGGCCACCCCCGCCCAACGCCGGGCCATCTACGCCCGGTACGCCACCTGCTGGATCGACGGCTGCCCACTCCCGGCGACCATGTGCCAGATCGACCACGCCGACAACTGGAGCACCGGCGGCCTGACCGACCTGAAGCTCCTCGGCCCGGCCTGCCAGTTCCACAACCGCGACCGCTACCAGCACCCCGACCGCTACACCCGCCGCAAAGAAGGCGAAGACCGCTGGGCCTTCACCTACCACCGGATCGGGAGCAGGCGGCCGCGCGAGTGAGGCGGGGGCACGGGGAGGTGGGCCGACGCGCGGACAGGCCCGGTGACTACGCGAGTAAGGCCGGAGGCACGGGGTGGGCGACGCACGGGCCTGCCCGGGCGACGAACGGACAGGCCCCGGAGGCTGCGGGCGTGAGGCGGGAGGCACAGTGGGCAACGCACAGGGCAGGCCGGGCGACGCGCGCCGCAGGGCTCGGCGGCTGCGCGTCTGTACGGAGCCGGACTGGTGTGCCGGACGGGACCGGCTCGCACTGGGTCGTGCGATCAAAGGCCGTGCAGATCAAAGGCCGCGCAGATCAAAGGCCGTGCGGGTCGGAGCGCGTGCAGATCAGCGGGCGTGTGGATCAGAGCCAGTCGCCGTTCTGGGCGACGGCGAGCAGGCGGTTCATGGGCCCGGAGGACCAGGTCTCATCGGCCACCCGGTGGAGGGCGCGGGCCCTGCGCTGGGACGCCAGGCCGGGGAACAGGGCGAGCGAGACCTGACGCGCGGCGTCGGCCACGAGCGGGGCCACCTGCTCCAGCGGGGTGCGGGCGTCGCCGACCAGGGAGATGCCGGCCACGGGCCCCTCGGGACCGCGTACGGCCGCGGCGACACAGGAGATGCCGGGGAAGCGCTCCCCCCGTTCGAAGGCGAGCCCGCGGCGCTGCCGGATGCGGTTGAGCTCCTGATGCAGGGTGCCGATGTCGCCGATCGTCCGGTTGGTGAGGCGGCTGATGTGCCCGTCGATGAGCGCCTCCACCTGCTCGGGTTCCAGCCAGGCGAGCATCGCCTTGCCGAGCGCGGTGAAATGGGCGGGTGCCCGGCCTCCGACGCGAGTCGGCACCGACAGGGCGAAGCGCCCGCCGACCTTGTCCAGGTAGAAGATCTCGGCGCCGTCGAGCACGGCGAGGTGCACGACCATCCCGGTCCTGATCTGCAGGCGGTGCAGCAGCGGCGCGGCCGCCTCGCGGATCTCGCCGTGGCCGCCGTCCCGGCCGCCGAGGCCGAGCGCCCGTTTGCCCAGGCTGTAGCCGGACGACGTGTGGTCCAGCCAGTCGAGCCGTACGAGCTGGTCGAGGATGCGATGAGCGGTCGAGCGCGGGAGGTGGGTGCGACGGGCCACGTCCTCAAGGGTGAGGCGGGTGGAGCGACCGGTGAACGCGTCCATGATCAACGTCATCCGTTCGACCATCGACTGCGGCAGCGGCGCGGGCGTCGCCGCCTCCTCCGCATGGAGAGCGGTCATCACACCTCCCCGAACTGAAATGAATTCTCGCTTCGGAATCTAGCAACGCATCACGCCCTCGGAAAGGGGCGCCAATATGCTGGGCTCCGTCCGGTTGCGGGCGGCGGGACGAGCAGCGGCAGGGACGCATGGCGTCCACCAGAAGGTTTTCTGCCATGCGTGTCCGGTGATCGACGAGGGCGCGGGAGTCGAGGTCGCCGACGCGTGGGGCAACGGGCGCAATGCGATCCTCGCCGCCGGCCCGGCACCCGCGACGGGCGATAGGCTGCCCGGTGCCGCTCGGCAGGGTGAGGGGATGCCTTGACACAGACGTCTGCCCGATGATCGGGCCCCGATGACCGTCTCCTATCGCATCGACGTTCCCGACGCGTTCGCCGCGTCCTACGGCGGGCGCGGCGCCGAGGAGCGTGCCTGGATCGCGGAGCTTCCCCGCGTGGGGGGCGAGTTCCTGGAACGCTGGCGACTGAGACCCGACGGCGCGGCGGCCCATGGCATGGCCTCCCTGGCCCTGCCCGTGATCCGGGCCGACGGGACACCCGCGGTGCTCAAGCTTCAGCGGCCCCGGGAGGCGACCGCCGGTGTGGCCGCCGGCCTGCGGGCGTGGAACGGCGACGGCGTCGTACGCCTGCTCGACCACGACGAGCGGACCGGCACGCAGTTGCTGGAACGGCTCGACTCGGCCCTGCCCCTGTCGGCGGTGGCCGACGACCTCACGGCCCTGCGGATCCTGGCCGAACTGCTGGCCCGTCTGACCGCGGTGCCCGCGCCCGAGGGGATGCGGGGGCTGGCAGGGGTCGCCGCCGCCATGCTCGACCAGGTCCCGCGTGCCGTACGCGCGCTGCACGACCCGGCCGAGCGGCGGCTGGTGCGCGTCTGCGCGTCCGCCGTGGCCGAGCTGGTGGGCGAGCCCGGCGACCGCCTGCTGCACTGGGACCTCCACTACGACAACATCCTCGCCGGGGAACGGGAGCCGTGGCTCGCCATCGATCCGGAACCGCTGGCCGGCGATCCCGGGTTCGAACTGCTGCCCGCCTTGCGCAACCGCTGGGACGAGGTGGCGGCCACCGGCGATGTCTCCCGCGCGGTGCTGCGCCGCTTCGATCTGCTGACCGAGGTCGTCGGGCTCGACCGTACTCGGGCGGCCGGCTGGACCCTCGGACGCGTGTTGCAGAACGCGCTGTGGGACGTCGATGACGGCAGGACGGCGCTCGACCCCGTGCAGGTCGCCATCACCACGACGCTGCTCCCCCGGTGGGGCTGACGGCTGGGAGCACCACGAGCACCTCGTCGGGGGGAACCGGCCGGTCTCGGCGTGCAACGCGTACCGCGCCGCGAGGCCGATCAGCACGGCGGCGGAGCCGCTCACGCAGGGACGCCCGCAACGTGACCCGTTCGTGACCTTGATAACCTGCCTGCTCCGATGAGCCATGCGGTAGGCCATTGAACAGATGCGTGGATCGGGGAGCTTGATGGGGGAACGACAGCGGCTGCGTCTCAACGCGCCGCTGGACACGGCCGGGATCGTCCTCGCCGCCGCCTTCTTCTCCCTGTCTCTCACGCCGTCGCTGCTGCCCCGGCCCTGGACGCTGCAGGGGATCATCGCGGGCGTCCTCGCCGCCACCGGCTATCTGGTGGGAGTGCTCGCCGCCGCACTCGTACGCCCGGCCGCGACCCGGCTCCCGGCGCGGTGGCGCGCGGCATGGCAGCGCACGGGAAGGCGGCGGGTCCGGCGGCTGGTCGCGACGTTCGGCTGCGGTCTCGGCGCGGTCTCGCTGGTCCTGGGTGTGCGCGCGCAGCGGGACATCTACGTGCTGATGGGGCTGAAGCCGCCGGAACGGCTCAACTACCTGGGCGTCCCGCTGATCGCGGCGGCCCTGTTCTTAGCCCTGCTGGCCGCCGCCCGGGCGCTGCGGATCGCGGCGCGGGCGCTGGGCCGCCTCCTCGGGCGGCGGTTCCCCGCGACGGCCGCGCGGTTCGCCGCCGGTCTCGGGGTGGGCGTGCTGGCCGTCTTGCTGACCGACGGGATCCTCACCGAGGCCCTGCTCAAGGGGGCCGATCACAGCTTCGCCGCGATCAACACCGAGACCGCTCCCGGCATCACCCCGCCGACGGCCGCCACGCTGTCGGGCAGCCCCTCCTCACTGGCCTCCTGGGCGTCCCTGGGTCTGGAGGGCCGCGCCTTCGTCGCGCAGGCGCCGACGGTGGGCGAGCTGAGCCAGTTCACGGGGCGGCCGGCCGTTCCCCCGATCCGGGTCTACGCGGGGCTCGACTCCGCCGCGACCGTACGCCAAAGGGCCGCCCTGGCCGTACGGGAACTGGAGCGCACCGGCGCGTTCGGCCGCAAGGTGCTCTGCGTGATCACGACGACCGGCACCGGCTGGGTGGACCCGCAGGCGGCCGCCGCCCTGGAGTTCATGTACGGCGGAGACACCGCGCTGGTCTCCATGCAGTACTCCTATCTGCCGAGCTGGCTGTCGTTCCTGGTGGACCGCGAGCGGGCCAGGGCGGCCGGGCGCGAGCTGTTCGACCAGGTGTACGCCCGCTGGTCGGCGCTGCCCGCCGGGCACCGGCCCAAGCTGCTGGTCTTCGGGGAGAGCCTGGGGGCGTTCGGCGCGGAGTCGGCGTTCGACGGCGACCGGGACCTGCGTGAGCGCACCGACGGCGCGCTGCTCGTCGGTCCGCCGGACAGCAGCGCGCTGTGGCGGCGGCTCGTCGACGACCGGGACCCGGGCAGCGGGGAGACGCTGCCCGTCTACCGGAACGGCGAGACCGTGCGCTTCGCCAACCGTCCCTCCGACCTGGACGCGCCCGCGTCGCCCTGGAACGCGCCGCGGGTGGTCTACCTGCAGCATCCCTCCGACCCGATCGTGTGGTGGACGCCCCGGCTCATCCTCGCCCGGCCCGACTGGCTGGAGGAGCGGCGCGGCGACGACGTGCTGCCCTGGATGCGGTGGTATCCGTTCGTGACGTTCTGGCAGATCACGGCAGACCTGGTCTTCTCCCTCGACGCGCCGCCGGGGCACGGCCACGACTACGACGGCGAGGTGATCGCGGCGTGGGCGCGGATCGCCCCGCCGGACGGGTGGGACGACGCGCGGACCACGGCCCTGACCACGCTGCTCGCGAAGCGTACGGCAGGCTCGGACGCCGGATGAGCCTCCCCGGGCGGCGCGGTGGATATCGCAGTGAGTATCGCAGTGAGTATCGCGGTGGGCATCACAGCGAGTCGAGCCAGCCGATCAGCCGGGCGCCCTCGCGCGTCATGATCTCGGGGTCGCGCAGGGCGTTGGCCAGCAGCGACATGCCCTGATAGCCGGCCACCAGGGTCAGGGCGAGGCCGTCGGGCTCGGGCAGGCCGAGCTCGCGGAACTGCTGCTCGACCCAGTCGAGCAGCAGCCGGATGACCCTGCCCGCCTCCGCGTCCAGGCCGCCCTCGTCGCGTTTGTCCAGCTCGGCGGCGAGCGTGCCGGTCGGGCATCCGTAGCGGGCCGCGACGTCACGCTGGCCGACCCAGGTCTCCACGAGGCCCTTGAGCCGCTCCCGGGGGTCCGGCAGCCGCTCCAGCCGTTCGGTGAGATCCCGCAGGTGGCGGGCGTGCTCGTCCAGCGCCGCGGCGACGAGCTCGTCCTTGGTCTTGAAGTAGTAGTACACGTTGCCGACCGGGACGTCGGCGGCGCGGGCGATGTCGGCGATGGTCGTGCGCTCGGCGCCCTGCCGGTGCACGACCTCGGCGGCGGCGGCCGTCAGCCGCCGCCGCTTGGCGCTCGCGGCCCGCACCCGGGCGTTCGTCGAGTCAGTCACCCGACTCACTATAGGGCGGGTCCCCAATGGGCCGGGCTGTAGGGCGGGTCACCAGTTGGCCGGCAGCCCCGGAGTGGTGGGCGGCAGGGGGCGGTTCTTCGGGTGGATGACGTACACGATCCCGCCGCTGCCGGTGCTGCGGAGCCAGACGTTCTCGAAGTTGGCCCGGGGGTAGACGTGGCGCACCGCGTCGTTGTCCGGCGATGCGGGGTCGTTGGCGATCACGTCGCCGTCGGCCGTGAAGCCGATGATGACCATGAGGTGGCCGTTGGTGCTGTATCCGGCGCCGGGCAGTTCCTCGGCCTTGAACGACTGCGAGGTGACGACCGGGATGCCGGCCCGGATCAGCCGCTCCATCTCGGTCAGCGAGCGGAGCCGGGTGACGAACCCCTCAAGCCCATATCGCCCGGCGTAGGCGGCGTTGAACGGCCAGTTGCCCGCTCCCTCGTACGCGTAGTCGTAGGTGTACCTGGCGGCGTAGTCGACCTCGGGGTCGGGGTCGGCGGGGTCCACCCAGGAGGTGTCCTGCTCGCTGGGCCACTTGCCCCAGTAGCCGAGGACCATGGTGGTCGAGGTCGGGCTGCACCATGCCTCTCCCCCGCCGTCCCACTCGGGGTAGTGGCCCTCGTGGACGTTCTGCGAGCGGCGGGGCACCGGCAGCTCGACGCCCCAGGCCGTGCCGCCGGGACTGACCGGCACGGTCGCCCGGTCGGGCACCGCGGAGGCCATCGCGCCGAGCGTGCGCACGACCGGCTTCACGGCCGAGCCGGGCGTGCGGTAGAGGGTGACGCGCAGCTGGTAGGAGGTGATCGCCTTGCCCGCCGCGGCCACGAACGTGTCGACCGAGACGGTGCCGTCGGCGTCCCGCTGCCCGGACAGCGACGTGCGGCGGATGTCCTCGTCGCCGTACGCCCAGCGGCCGAGCACGTACCACTTCGTCTGCCCGGCGGCGTGGCGGCCGCGCATCTCGACCTGCAGCCAGCTTCCGGCGGGCACGTCGGCGTTCCAGGAGGCCACCAGCTCGGTGGCGGCGAAGCCGATGGGCCGCTCGGGGCCGGTCCACCGGGCGTACTCCCAGGTCTTGGTGCCGAGCGCGTCGGTGTAGGAGGTCGTGCCCACGGGGGCGGCGAACGACAGGGTGTCGCCCGCCTTCACGCCCTCACGCAGGCCGGGGCCGAAGTGGGCCCGCTGATAGACGACGTCGACGGCGGACTTCGGCGGGGGCTTGGCCGCGGCCTCGGCGGCCGTGGAGGTGACGGTGAGAGCGGAGGTCGTCAGGAGGGCGGACAGGAACACGGGCAGGAACGCAGGCAGAAACGCGGTCGGCACGCGCATGCTTCACCTCGGGGTCTCGTCGGCGCCCTCGACGCTAGAGACCCCGGCCCGCCCGGCGCATCGGCAGGAATACGTATCCGCACCCGCGCTTTCGCGCGGACGCGCGCCTGGGCGGAACGCGGTCCACAGTTCAGCGGGAACGGGTCCGAGAATTCCCTTCGATCTCTCACGTCACAGGCGTTTCGCCGCTTTGCTGATATTTTGCGAACTTTCGCCTTACCTGCCCGAATATTCATGGCACGCTGATTCGCATGTTCGCCCCAAAGTTCTCCCTTGGTGTCGCCATGGTCGCCTTTGCCCTGGCCACCGGGGTGGCATCACCGGCTCTCGCCGCTCCCACCCCGGCCTCCCCCCGCCTGACGCAGCACGTTTTCACGGACGCGCCGGCCGTGCACGGGCGGGCCGTCTATCTGTGGGACGCCACGACCGGGCAGGACCTGCTGGACAAGAACGCCGGCAAGCGCATGCCGGTCGCGAGCCTCACCAAGATCATGACAGCGTACGTCGTGCTGCGGGACGCCAAGCTCGACGACAAGGTCACGATCAAGCGTGAGGACCTTCAGTACGCCTGGGACAACGACGGCTCGACGGCCGACCTGGAGGCCGGCGACACCCTGCCGGTCAGCGAGCTGCTGTACGCCCTGCTGCTCCCCTCGGGCGCGGACGCGGCGCACGCCCTGGCCCGCGTGTACGGCCCCGGCGTGCCCGGTTTCGTGAACAAGATGAACGCCGCCGCACGCCAGCTCGGCTTGAAGGACACCCTGTACGTGAACGCCGACGGGCTCCCGACGTCCCACGGCGACGGCTACTCCACGGCGCGCGACCAGGCCAGGCTCGCGGCGATCGCGCTGAAGAACCCGGTGTTCAAGAAGGTCACCTCGACCAGCGAGCACTCGACCGACGACGGCCGGTACGACTGGTCCAACACCAACCACATGCTCGGCCTGCCGGGCGCGATCGGCGTGAAGACCGGCTCCACGGACGCCGCCGGGTTCTGCCTGGCGTTCGCCGCCGACCGGGACGGCCACCGGCTGATCGGGATCATCCTCGGCGAGAACGTGGCCAACCGCCGCTGGGACACCGCCGAGACGCTGCTCGACTGGGCGACCGACAACCTGACCTCCCAGCCCTCCGCATAGAGCCCTCCACCTAGAACAGGGCGCGGGCGCGCAATACCCCGGCGGGCCAGAAAACAGGGTCTTTCCGTATCGGTCAAACCCAGTTAAGTTCCCGATCAGTGCCCATCGGGGGGTGGGCCACTGAGACCGTTCGGACCGTCATTGGACCCGAAGGAGAGCCCAATGCGCGCCTCGCTCGGCATGCGGGCCGCCGTCGCCATCGCGACGTCCGCCCTCGTGCTTCCCCTGCTGCCGGCCGCGCCGGCGAACGCCGATCCCGACCCCGGGAAGATCGCGCAGACCGTGGTCGCGTCGGCGGTGAAGAAGCACCTGCGCAAGCTGCAGGACATCGCGAACGCCAACGGCGGCACGCGCGCCGCCGGCACCCCCGGTTTCGCGGCCTCCCGCGACTACGTCGCCGGAGTGCTGAAGAAGGCCGGATACACGGTGAAACTGCAGGCGTTCGAGTTCCCGTTCTTCAAGGAGAACTCCACCGCGCTCCTGCAGCGGACCGCGCCCTCCCCCAAGACGTACGCGCCCACCCCGCCGGACGGCAGCAGCGTCGGCGAGTTCGCCACGATGACCTACTCCGGCTCGGGAGACGTCACGGGCGCCGTCGCCGACGTCGACCTCATGCTGCCTCCCGGGCCCGAGGCCAACGCGTCGACCTCCGGGTGCGAGACGAGCGACTTCGCCGGCTTCCCCGCGGGCGCGGTCGCGCTGGTCCAGCGCGGCACCTGCACCTTCCAGGTGAAGGCGGAGAACGCGCAGGCCGCGGGCGCCTCCGCGGTGATCATCATGAACGAGGGCCAGCCCGGGCGCACCGACACCCTGCAGGGCACGCTGGGCGAGCCCACCGTGCACATCCCCGTCGTGGGCGTGAGCTTCGCCGTCGGCCAGGAGCTGTCGGCCGCCGGCACCACGGTGCGCGTGACGACCGACACCACCAGCGAGATCCGTACGACCCACAACGTCATCGCCGACTCCCGGTGGGGCGACGCGAACAGGGTGGTGCAGCTCGGGGCGCACCTCGACAGCGTGCTCGCCGGGCCCGGCATCAACGACAACGGCTCGGGCAGCGCCGCGATCCTGGAGGTCGCCACGGTGCTGGGCAAGATCCCGACCCGCAACAAGCTGCGCTTCTCCTTCTGGAGCGCCGAGGAGCTGGGCCTGCTCGGCGCCGAGCACTACGTCGCGAGCCTGTCCCCGGCCGACCTGGCGAATATCAAGCTGTACCTGAACTTCGACATGGTCGGCTCCCCGAACTACGCGCTGAAGATCTACGACGGTGACGACTCCGACGCCACCGGCGCGGGTCCCGGGCCGGAGGGCTCCGCCGAGATCGAGAAGCTCTTCGAGAAGTACTTCGACGCCCTCCACCAGCGCCATAACGGCACCGACTTCGACGGACGGTCGGACTACGGGCCCTTCATCGCGGCCGGGATCCCGTCCGGCGGGACGTTCACCGGCGCCGAGGGCGTCAAGACGGCCGAGGAGCAGGCGATGTTCGGCGGCACCGCCGGCCAGGCGTACGACCCCTGCTATCACCAGGCCTGCGACACCATCGCCAACATCAGCGACAAGGCGCTCGCGCTGAACACCGGCGCGATCGCCACCGCCGCGGCCGTCTACGCCTTCAGCCGCGACCTGCCCGGCCCGGACAACCGCACCACCGCCGCCGCCGCGCGCACCACTGCGGCCACCAGTGCGGCCACCAGTGCGGCCACCGCCGCGGCCACCGACGCGGCCACCACAGCCGCCGCGGGCGGCACCGCCGCGACGCGATGAACCACGCGGGCCCCGCCGGACGACGTCCGGCGGGGCCCGTTTCACGCCGGGTGTCAGCTCGCGAAGTTCACGTCGCTGCAGAAGAAGAACGTCTGGTCCAGGTGCGAGGCCTGCCAGATCGTGCAGACCACGGCCCGGCCGCTGCGGCCCGAGGCGCTGAGATCGACCGGGTAACAGTCGGCGGGGGCGTACCTCCCGGTCTTGGTGAGCAGCTGCAGGTCGTTCCAGCCCACCGCCTGCCGGGTCGGGGCGAAGCCCGGCTTGGTGACATAGACCATCAGGTAGCCGGCGCCGTGATGGGCCTGGTCCCACAGTTTGATCGTGAAGTCGTTCCGCGGTGCCCTTTCGAGCGCGACTCAACCGGGGTCGGGCGAGGCCTGCTGGCCCTGCTCCGACTTCGCCAGGAACGGCGAGCGGCCGAGGATCACGATGCCCACCACGAGCGCCACCAGACCGCCGACCTCCCCGGCGAGGGCCGGGGGATCGACGCGCAGGCGCTCGCCGAACATCGCGACGCCCAGGACGATGCCGACGATCGGCTCGGTCGCCGTGGTGGCGGGCAGCGAGACCCGCAGCGGCGCGGCGTCGAACGCGCTCTGGTTGAGCAGGATGCCGGTCACGGCGATCACGGGCAGCAGGTAGGGCTCCCAGGAGGTGAACAGCGCCGCCGGTCCTTCCGCGAGCGTCAGCAGGGACCCGCGGGTCAGCGCGTCCTGGAGGCCGTACAGCGCCCCCGCGGCGGCGGCGAGCAGCATCGCCTTGGTCTGCAGGGGCGCCCGCAGCGCCACGGCGACCATGCCCGCGGCCACGCCCGCCACGACCAGCACGGCGATCCACACCATGGAGCCCGACGCCGATATCCCGCCGCCCTGGGGGCGGCCGGCCAGGAGGAAGGCGGCCACGCCACCGCTGACCAGCACCGCGCCCAGCCACTCCGCCGCGCCCAGGCGCTCCTGGTAGAACAGGGCCGCCGCGGCGAGGGCGAAGATGAGGTTGGTCGCCAGAAGCGGCTCCACTGAGGCCACGTCGGCACGTTGCAGGGCCAGTGCGCCGAGGACCTGCCCGCCGACCATCGCGCCGATCCCCGCCAGCCACACCGGTTTGCGCGCCAGGTCGAACAGCAGGCGCACGTGCAGCATCTCGCCCAGCGGCTCGGTGTAGGCGACGTGCTGCTGCGCGACCCAGCCAAGGCCGAGGAGGGCCGCGGCCGCCAGGCCGAGAAGCACCGTGACGATCACGTCGGTCACTCCCCTCGGCGGCGGTGGCGGTCATGTATCCGCCCATCCCCCGCCACAGCGGCCTCATGTCCGGTGATATGGTTTTGGTCAATCGTCCAAATCATTCGTCCAAGGCGAGCGTCCAAGGCAATCGTTCAAGGCGAGCGCCCAGGGGGGAGCACGGAGAGATGGCGGAGGCATCCGCGGACCGGGGCAGGACCACGCGGCAACGGCTGCTCGGCGCGGCCGCGGCCCTGATCGCCGAGGCCGGCTGGGGCGCGGTCAGCACGCGAATGGTGGCCGAGCGTGCCGGGGTCGCCCCCGGGGTGGTGCACTACCACTTCGCGTCGCTGCCCGATCTGCTGATCGCGGCCTCGACCGGGGTCGCGCGCATGATGCTGGAGGAGCTCACCGCGCGGCTGGCGGAGCAGCCCGATCCCGAGACCGGCGTCGAGTGGCTGCTGGGCGAGCTGTCCCGTTACACGGGCACCGATCCCGCCTCGCTGCTGCTCGTCGAGATGTACCTGGCCGCCGCCCGGCTGCCCGAGCTGCGCGACCGGCTGCACGAGATCGTCGCCGACTCCCGCACGCAGATCGCCTCCTGGCTGCGGGATCGCGGCCACGCCGATGACGCCGACGCCGTCGCCGCGGTCCTGGTCGCGGCGGTGGACGGCCTCATGCTGCACCGCGGGCTCGACCCCGATCTCGATTTCACCGCTCTGGCCGGGCCGCTGCGGGCGCTGGTGCGTACGGATCGAACGGATCGAACGGATCGACACGAGGAGGGCAGCGGGACATGAAAGCGATCGTCTGCGGCGCCGGGATAGCGGGCACGGCCCTGGCCTGGCACCTGGAGCGCGACGGCTGGGGCGTCGAACTGGTCGAGCGCGCCCCGGTGTTCCGCGAGGGCGGATACATGATCGACTTCTATGGCCCGGGGCTGGAGGCGGCCGAGCGGATGGGGCTGCGCCCCGGGCTGGAGGAGGTCCGTCACCCCGTCAACGAGATCGGTTACGTCGACGGCTCCGGACGGGAGACCAGCCGTCTCGTCGCCAAGGCCGGTTTCGCCGAGGTGGTCAGCCTGCTGCGGGGCGACCTCGCCCGCGTGCTCGCCGAGCAGGTGCGCGCGCCGGTGCGGTACGGCACGACGGTCGCGGCCGTCCGGCAGGACGACAGCGGCGTCGAGGTCGAGCTGACCGACGGCACCCGGCGCGAGGCGGACCTGCTGGTCGGCGCCGACGGCGTGCACTCGCGGGTCAGGGAGCTGGTCTTCGGCCCCGAGGAGCGTTTCATCCGCTATCTCGGCCACCACGTCGCCGCGTACGTGGTCGAGGACGAGGACCTCAGCCGGCTCGTCGGCCCGCGCTACCGGATGCTGACCGTGCCGCATCTGATGGCCGGCGCCTACGCGGTGGGCGAGGACCGGCTCGCCCTGCTGTTCCTGCGCCACGAGCCCGACCCCGCCGTTCCCGCCGATCCGGCCGCCTCGCTGTGCGAGCACTTCGGGCATCTCGGCTGGATCATGCCCGAGGTCCTCGGCAGGTGCCCGCAGCCACCGGAGCTGTACTACGACCAGGTCACCCAGGTCGAGGCGCCGCAGTGGAGCAGCGGCCGGGTGGTCCTGCTCGGCGACGCCTGCCAGGCGGTCTCTCTGTTCGCCGGGCACGGCGCGTCGCTCGCGGTGGCCGCGGCGTGGGTGCTCGCCGGCGAGCTGCGCGCGGCCTCCTCCGGTGACCTGTCCCCCGCGCTCGATCGGTACGCGGCGCGCATGCGGCCGGTCGTCACCGACGTCCAGGCGTTCGGCCGCCGCTTCCTCCCCTGGATGGCGCCACCGAGCCGCCTGCGCATCACGGCCCGCGACTGGATGCTCCGGCTGGCCTCCCTTCCCGGGGCAGACCGGCTCTTCATGAACTCCTTCACCCCCGGCGGGCACCGCCTGATCACATGACGCACCGGACGGCATCACGCGGCGTGACGCACTGGTAACGGAGTTTTATTCCGGATGCCGTGGTC
Organism: Microbispora sp. CSR-4; assembly: GCF_008033685.1. Lineage (NCBI taxonomy): Bacteria > Bacillati > Actinomycetota > Actinomycetes > Streptosporangiales > Streptosporangiaceae > Microbispora > Microbispora sp. CSR-4. The sequence goes on along the minus strand of NZ_VJVX01000076.1, from coordinate 19,452 downwards.
CGGTAATCCGGGCGGACTGAAGTAGCCGTCATGGAATCGGCGGCAGAGCCCAGCACACCGGCCGGCACACCGCGGATCGCCGGTGCCCACTATCCGGTCGCGGTCGTCGGCGGCGGCCAGGCCGGGCTGTCGATCAGCCACTGCCTGGGCCGGCGCGGCATCGAGCATGTCGTCATCGAGGCGCGGCGGATCGGCCACGAGTGGCGTGAGCGCCGCTGGGACTCCTTCTGCCTGGTCACCCCCAACTGGCAGTGCGACCTGCCGGGCTTCCCCTATCGCGGGCCCGACCCGGACGGTTTCATGGTCCGGGAGGAGATCGTCCGCTATCTGGAGGACTACGCCGCCTCCTTCGGTCCCCCGCTCGCCGAGGGCGTGCGCGTCACACGATTACGCAGGGCCGCGAGCGGGACGTTCGAGCTCGCGACCACCGCCGGGGATCTGACCGCCGACCAGGTCGTGGTGGCCCCCGGCCCCTCCCACGCGCCCGCCGTACCCCGCCTGGCCGAGCGACTGCCCGCGGAGATCACGCAGGTCCACTCCTCGCGGTATCGCCGTCCCGGACAACTTCCCGAGGGCGCGGTGCTCGTGATCGGCACCGGGCAGTCGGGCTGCCAGATCGCCGAAGACCTGCATCTGGCCGGGCGGCGGGTCCACCTCGCCGTCGGGAGCGCGCCCCGGGTCGCCCGCTTCTACCGGGGCCGGGACTGCGTGGCGTGGCTGCACGACATGGGCCACTACGCCAGGACCATCGACGAGTTCGACGACGCGGACGCCGTACGCCTGCGGGCCAACCACTACGTCACCGGACGCGACGGCGGGCGCGACATCGACCTGCGGGCCTTCGCCCGCGACGGCATGCGCCTGTACGGCCGGCTGACCGGCGTCACCGGCACCACGCTGGAGTTCGCGGACGACCTCAAGGACAACCTCGACAGGGCCGACGCGGTGGCCGAGGGGATCAAGGACGCCATCGACGCGTACATCGCCGATCGCGGCATCGACGCCCCCGCCGAGCCCCGCTACGTGCCCGTGTGGGAACCGGGCGAGCCGGTACGCGCCCTCGACCCGGCGGCGGCCGGGATCACCTCGGTCGTCTGGGCGACCGGGTTCACCCGCGACCACCGCTGGATCGAGATCCCCGCCTTCGACGGCCGGGGCTATCCGATGCACTGGCGCGGCGTGACGAGCTGTCCCGGGCTGTACTTCCTCGGTCTGCCCTGGCAGCACACCTGGGGCTCCGGCCGGTTCGAGGCGGTGGGCCGGGACGCCGAGTTCCTGGCCGGTCACATCGAGGCGTCGCGGCGGCTCGCCGACGTCTGCGGCGCGCTGACCGGCGCGCCGGCCGAGCTCTCCCCCGCGCTTCCGGTCGGGTGAGAAGCCGATGACCTCCGACATGATCTGCGACGCGCACCGGCACATCGGCGTGCTGCCCGCCCATCCCTTCTACGGCGGCCCCGCGGTGAACCCCGACGTGACCGCGCGGGCCACGGTCAAGCAGCTGATCGCCGACCTCGACGCGGAGGGCACGGAGCGCGCGCTGGTGCTGCCCAACTACGGCGTGCCCGACCCGGCGGTCGCCTTCGCGCTCAACGACCTCGTCCTGGAGGCGGCGCAGGCCGACGACCGGATCCGCGCGGGGCTGTGGGTCTCGCCGCTGCCGCGCGACGAGGAACGCACCCCCCGCGCCCTCGCCCTGGCGGGCGAGCGGGGCGTCCGGGCGCTGAAGCTCAGCTTCCTGCTCGGCGGACGGCCGGCCGACCCCGCCTGCCGTCCGGGGCTCGACCGGATCTTCGCCGCCGCCGAACGCCACGGGCTGGTGGTGCACGTGCACACCTCGCCCGGCGCCGCCTCGGACGTCGACGAGGTCGGACACCTGGTCGAGTGGTACGCCGACCGCGTCCCGGTGCACCTCGTGCACTTCGGCGGCGGGATGAGCGGCCACATCAAGCTGGCCGGCTCGCGGTTCTTCGACTGGATCGCGGCCGGCAAACGCGTCTACACCGATCTGTCCTGGGCAATCGGCTTCGCGCCGTACTGGCTGGCCGGGGAGATCGAGCGGCGCGGCATCGGGCACGACCGCGTGCTGTTCGCCAGTGACCAGCCGTGGGGCGACTTCGCGGGCGAGCACGCCCGGATGCGCGCCGCGGCCGGGGACGGCGAGCTGGGCGCGCTCGTCTTCCGCGGCACCTTCGCCTCCCTTTACACCTGACCCCGCTCACCTACGCAAGGAGAAGCACATGACCGTCGACATGACCGACCTGGAGAAGAAGAGCATCGAGGAGATCCCCCACCCGTCCCTGCCCGAGGGCTCCACCATCTACGGCACGACCAAGGTCTTCCCCGACTACAAGGCCGAGAACGGCGAGTCGTACTTCACGCTCGTCCACGGCATCGCGCACGAGTCGTCGGTCAGCTTCGTGGCCGTGCTGCAGGCCACCCGGGCACTGCGCAAGGGCTTCGAGACCGCCATCTACTTCTACGGCCCGGGCTCGCTGAACTGCCTGGCCACCCGCGGCTTCCCGACGACCGGCAACTCGGCGTTCCCTGGCGAGCACAACATCAACAACCAGCTCAAGACGTTCATCGCCGAGGGCGGGAAGGTCTACTGCTGCCGGTTCGGCCTGTCGCTGCACGGCGCCCGCGAGGAGGACCTCATCGAGGGCGTGATCCCCACCCACCCGCTCGACGTGCAGGACGCGCTGATCCACTACGCCCGCAAGGGCGCCATCATCAACTCCACCTACCAGCTGTAGTGCCGTGACCGTCGATCTGCGGATCATGACCCGCGCCGAGCTGGCCCTGCGCGGCGTGGCCTTCGACACGCCCGTACGCCGGCCGGACGGCGCGGGGCCCAGCGGCGACGGCCACGTCCTGGTCGACGGCGTGGGCGCGGCGCTGCCCATCGATCCCGGCAGCCCCTACACGGTGCGCGACGGCATGGTCTGGCTCGGCGACCAGGACACCGGGGTCTCCCTGGTGCCCGTGCGGCGGCCGAGGTTCTACGACCTGACCACCGCGGACGGCGTGCCGTACGAGAAGATCGCCCGGCTGCACGGCGCGGACGTGCTCGCCACGACCGTCGTGCAGACGTGCATCCGGTATGGCGAGGCCGACCGGTGCCGTTTCTGCACCATCGAGGAGTCGCTGCGGTCAGGTGCGACCGTCGCCGCGAAGACGCCCGCCCAGCTCGCCGAGGTGGCGGAGGCGGCGGTGCGGCTCGACGGCGTACGCCAGATGGTGATGACCACGGGCACGACCACCGGGCCCGATCGCGGCGCGCGCACGCTGGCGCGGGGCGTGCGGGCCGTGCTGGACGCCGTGCCGCACCTGCCGATCCAGGTGCAGTGCGAGCCGCCGGGCGACCTGGCCTGGATCGGCGCGCTGCGCGAGGCCGGGGCCACCGCGATCGGCATCCACGTGGAGTCGCTGGACGAGGAGGTGCGGCGGCGCTGGATGCCGGGCAAGTCGTCGGTGCCGCTCGCCGACTACGAGGCCGCCTGGGACGAGGCGGTCCGGGTGTTCGGGCGCAACCGCGTCTCGACGTACCTGCTGGTGGGGCTGGGTGAGGACCCCGACGAGCTGATCGCGGGCGCGGGCCGTCTCATCCAGCGGGGTGTCTACCCCTTCGTGGTCCCGTTCCGCCCGATGCGGGGCACGCTCGCGGCCCGTGACGGGATCGGCGCCCCCGATGCCGGCCTGCTGACGTACGTCACCGAGGGTGTGGCGGCGCTGCTGCGCGCGGCCGGCATGCGCGGCGCGGACCAGGGGGCGGGCTGCGCCGCGTGCGGGGCGTGCGGCGTGCTGAGCGCGGCGGGCGGGTGAGGCGACGATGCTCCTCGACGGCGACACCCAGGCGCCTGCACGGGAAGAGGCGCAGGACATCCTCGCGTTGCTCGGCGACCGCAGCACGCTGGCCCGGCGGCCGCCCATCCGGATCGAGCAGGCCGACGCCGCCGCCGTCCGGGCCTACCGGCGGCTGCGGCACGAGGCGTTCGTCCGGGAGCAGGGGTTGTTCGAAGGGCACGACCTCGACGACAGGGACGACGATCCCCGCACGATCACGCTGGTGGCCAGGGACGCGGCGGGCACGGTGGTCGGCGGCGTTCGGCTCGGACCGGCCTGCGACGGCCCCGACATCGGCTGGTGGACGGGCGGGCGGCTGGTCGCGGCGCGTGGATCTGGCGGCATGGGGGTGGGCGCGGCGCTGGTGCGGGCCGCCTGCGCCCGCGCCGAGGCGGAGGGCGTGCTGCGGTTCGAGGCGACCGTGCAGGTCAGGGCCGAGGCGTTCTTCCGCCGCCTCGGCTGGGCCCGGGTGCGGCCGGTGACGGTCGCGGGTGCGCCGCACGTGCTGATGCGCCACCCGATCGGCCGGATCGAGGGACAGGCGGCAGCGGCCAAGTCGGCGCTCGGGCCGCTGCTCGCCGTCCTCGCCGGGCAGGGCCCGCACGCCCTGGGCGGCCCGGGTTTCGTCGGCGACGACGCTGCGCCGGTGCCCGGGGGCGACCTGGTCGCCGCCTGCGACGCCATCGTGCCGTCCATGGTCGAACGCGACCCGGAATGGGCAGGCTGGTGCTCGGTCCTGGTCAACCTCAACGATCTGGCCGCGATGGGCGCCGCCCCGGTGGGGCTGCTCGACGCGCTCGCCGCCCCCGGCGCCGCGCACGCCGCCCGGGTGCTGGACGGCCTGGCGCGGGCCGCCCGCGCGTACGGGGTGCCGGTGCTCGGCGGGCACACGCAGCTCGGGGTGCCGGCCGCGCTGTCGGTGACGGCCCTCGGCCGCGCCGCGCGTCCCGTGCCGGGCGGCGGCGGACGCCCCGGCCACGCCGTGCGCCTCACGGCCGACCTCGGCGGCGGCTGGCGCGCCGGATATCGGGGCCGCCAATGGGACTCGACCACCTCCCGGCGTACGGACGAGCTGCGGGCGATGCTCGGCGCGGTCGCGGCCGGCCGCCCCGCCGCCGCCAAGGACGTGTCGATGGCCGGGATCGCCGGCACGCTCGGCATGCTGGCCGAGGCGGGCGGCTGCGCGGCCGTGCTGGACGTGGCCGCGGTGCCGCGCCCGGCGGCCGCCTCCATGGGCGACTGGCTCACCTGCTTCCCCGGCTTCGCGATGCTCACGGCGGACCAGCCGGGCGCGTCCGCGCCCCCGGCGGGACCGGCCGTCTCGGCGGTGTGCGGAGAGTTGACCACCGGCCGCGGCGTCTCGCTGCGCTGGCCCGACGGAGAGGTCACGGAGGCCGTCGGCGGCCCGGTGACCGGATTGGGGACCGCGTGAGCGCCCTGCGCATGGCGGCGGTGTCCGCCGCGTTCGGCCGCGACCTCGGCGAGGACGTCGCGATCGTCGAACGCCTCGTCAAGGAGGCCCGCAACGAGGACGTACGGCTCCTCGCGCTGCCCGAGGCGTGCCTCGGCGGCTACCTGCTCAGCCTGGACGGCGACGCCGCCGACGCCGGGCCGCCCCCGCTCGCCGTGGACGGCCCGGAGATCCGGCGGCTGGCCGCGCTGGCCGGTGACATGGTCGTGATCGCGGGCTACTGCGAGGACGGCGGCGACGCCCGCTACAACAGCGTGGTGTGCGTCAGCGGCGACGGCGTGCTGGGCAACCACCGCAAGGTGCACCAGCCGCTCGGCGAGAACGCCAGCTACGCCTCGGGCGACGGCTTCCATGCCTTCGACACGCCCGTCGGCAGGATCGGCATGATGATCTGCTACGACAAGGCGTTCCCGGAGGCCGCCCGCGCGCTGGCCCTCGACGGCGCGCAGATCGGGGTGTGCGTGTCGGCCTGGCCGGGCTCGCGGACGAACGCGGCACCCGATCTGGAGCGCGACCGCTGGAAGCGGCGCTTCGACCTGTTCGACCGGGCGCGGGCGCTGGAGAACCAGATCGTGTGGCTGTCGGCCAACCAGGCCGGGACGTTCGGGTCGCTGCGCTTCGTCGGCAGCGCCAAGGTCGTGGACCCCGGCGGCGAGATCGTCTCGGCCACGGGCGTCGGGCCGGGCATGGCCGTCGCCGAGATCGACGTGCCGCGGGCGCTGGAGACCGCGCGCCGGTCGATGGGCCATCTGCGCGACCGCCGGCCGGAGGCATACGGGACGGCATACGGGACGGCGAACGGCACGGCGAACGGGACGGCGGGGCTCGCGGGGTGAGCGTTCTGCGGATCGCCGCGGCGGCCGCCCACTTCGGCCGCGACCTCGCCTTCGACCTGGCCCGCATCGCCAAGCTGATCGGCGACGCCCGAGCCGCGGGCGCCCGGCTGCTCGTGCTGCCCGACGCCGCGCTCGGCGGCTACCTCGCCGACCTGCGCAGGCCGGACCCCGAGGCGCTGCCGCCCGCGCTGAAGCCGGACGACCCGGCGATCGCGCGGGTGGCGGCGCTGGCCGCCGAGATGGTGGTGTGCGTCGGCTTCTGCGAGGACGGCGGCGACGTCCGCTACAACGCGGCGGTGTGCGTCAGCGGCGACGGTGTGCTCGGCCTGCACCGCAAGGTGCACCTGCCCGCGGGCGAGACCGCGGCCTACGCCCCGGGCGAGCGGTTCGACGCCTTCGACACCCCGGCCGGGCGGATCGGCATGCTGATCGACTACGACAAGACCTTCCCCGAGTCGGCCCGCAGCCTCGCGCTCGACGGCGCGCAGATCCTGGCCTGCCTGTCGGCCTGGCCCGCCAGCGTCACCAACCGCGCGCCCCGGATGGCCCAGGACCGGCAGTCGCGGCTGTTCGACCTGTACGACCAGGCGCGCGCCGCCGAGAACCAGGTCGTGCTCGCCTCCTCCAACCAGACGGGGGTGATGGGCGGCATGCGGTTCCTCGGCCAGGCCAAGGTCGTCGGGCCGGGCGGCGACGTGCTCGCCCGCACCTGGTCGAAGGCCGGGCTGGCGGTGGCCGAGCTCGACGTCGCCGCCGAGATCGACCGCGCCCGGCGGATCCTCCATCACCTGCACGAGCGCAGGCCGGGCGTCTACCGGGAGGTGCGTGCGTGAGAATCGCCCTGCTCAGCTACTCGACCCGGCCACGCGGCGGGGTCGTGCACACCCTCGCCCTCGCCGAGGCGCTCGCGGCGGCGGGACAGCACGTGACGGTGTGGACGCTCGGCCGGGGCGGCGACTCCGGCTTCTTCCGCCCGGTCGATCCCGCCGTCCGGCTGCGCGTCGTGCCGTTCCCCGACATCCCCGGGGAGGGCGTCGGGCCGCGGGTGCTGCGGTCGATCGCGGTGCTGCGCGGGGCGTTCGCCGCGGAGGCGGCCTCCTATGACGTCGTGCACGCCCAGGACTGCATCAGCGCCAACGCGGCGGGCCACTGCGTGCGGACGGTTCACCACGTGGACCACTTCACCACCACGGAGCTGGCCGTCTGTCACGAGCGCGCCATCGTCACGCCGTACGCGCACGTCTGCGTGTCGGAGGCGGTGGCGGCCGAGCTCAAGGCCGGGTGGGACATCGCGGCGACGGTGATCCCCAACGGCGTGGCGTACGAGCGCTTCGCGTCCGCCGACCCGGCGGCCGTCGCGCGGTGGCGCGGGTGGCTGGGCGCCTACGTGCTGACGGTCGGCGGCATCGAGCCGCGCAAGGGCTCGCTCGACCTGCTGGAGGCGTACGCGCTGCTGCGGGACGCGCGCCCGGACATCCGGCTGGTGATCGCCGGAGGCGAGACGCTCTTCGACTACCGCGACTACCGGGCGCGGTGGGATGCGCGGGCGGCGGAGCTGGGCGTCGAGCCGCTGGTGCTCGGCCCGGTCCCCGACGCGGAACTGCCGCCGCTCGTTGCGGGCGCCGCCGCCTTCGCCTTCCCGTCGGTGAAGGAGGGCTTCGGCCTCGCCGCGATGGAGGCCCTGGCGGCGGGCGTCCCGCTGGTGATGCGCGACCTGCCGGTCCTGCGTGAGGTCTTCGGCTGCGCCGCGCGCTTCGCCGTCACGCCCGCCGGGCTCGCCGACGAGCTCGCCGACGCCCTCGCCTCCCCCGATCCCCGCAGGCGTACGGCGGGGCGGGAGCTGGCCGCCCGGCACACCTGGCAGGCCGCCGCCGAACGGCACATCGCGCTGTACGAGTCGCTCGCGTCTTAGGCTCGGATTTGTGACCAGGGAATTCGACGCGGTGCTGTGCGACTTCGACGGAGTCCTGAAGTTCGTCGATCTCGGCCGGCAGGCGGAGATCGAGCGGGCGTACGGGGTGGAGCCGGGGACGGTGGCCCGGGTGACCGGCGAGTCGGCGCTGGCGGTCCCGGCCCTGACCGGGCTGGTGACCCGCGAGGAGTGGCTGGAGTCGGCGGGTCCCGTCCTCGCCGGGCTGGTTGGCTCGGCCGCACGGGCGAGCGCGCTGACCGCCGAATGGGTGGCCGCCCGCACCTGGGTGGACGAGGAGGTCGTCGCGCTGCTCGCGCGGGCACGTGCCCGCGTCCCGGTCGTGCTCGTCAGCAACGCGACCTCCGAGCTGACCGCCCACCTGCGCGAGCTGGAGCTGCACGACGCCTTCGATCACGTCGTGAGCAGCTACGACGTGGGGGTGGCCAAGCCCGACCCGCGGATCTTCGAGATCGCCGCCGGTCGCGCCGGAGCGCCGTTGGAGCGCTGCCTGTTCGCCGACGACCGGCCGGAGAACGTCAGGGCGGCTTCGGCCCTCGGTATGACCGCGCTGCTCTACCGCGCCCCGGCCGACCTGGAGAAGGCGCTGCTCCCGCTGTTCGAGGAGGCTTCGTGACGATGGTGCGGCGGGTGCTGGCCTTCGTGGACCGGCCATGCGAGCGGTTCGAGGAGGCGGCGGCGTTCTGGACCGCCGTGACCGGCACGCGTCTGTCCCCGCGCCGGGGCGACGACGGGGAGTTCGCCACGTTGCTGCCCGAGTCGGGCGACGCCTGGGTGAAGATCCAGGCCGTGGGCGACGGGGGCGGCGCCCACCTCGATCTGGAGGTGGGCGACGTCCGGGCGGCCGTGGCCAGGGCCGAGGCGCTCGGCGCCGCCGTCGCCGCCGACCACGGCGACTGGGCGGTGCTGCGCTCCCGGGAGGGCAGGGCGTTCTGTCTCGTCTCCGGAGAGGTCCCCGGAGAGGTCCCCGGAGAGGTCTCCGTAGGAGGCACGACATCGGCACGGCGGCCGCCCGTCTTCGCCGGCACCCGCCTCGACCAGGTCTGCCTCGACATCGCCCCCGGCGCGTACGAGGAGGAGGTGGCCTTCTGGGCGGCGCTGACCGGATGGTCCCCGCGTCCCGGGTCGCTGCCCGAGTTCACGGTGCTGGCCGCGCCGGGAATGCCGGTGCGGATCCTGCTGCAGCGGCTCGGCGAGGGGCCCGGCCGGTCGGCCCACGTCGACCTGGCCTGCGCCGACCCCGAGGCCGCCCGCGCGCTGCATGAGCGGCACGGCGCGGCGTTCGTGGCGCGGGGGCGGCGCTGGATCGTCATGCGCGACCCGGCCGGTGGGATCTACTGCCTCACCGAGCGCGACCCGGAGACGTGATCAGGCGGCGGGGCGCAGGTGCCGCAGCGCGGGGGCGAGCCGGGCGAGTTCATCCAGCATCGTGTCCGCCGCCGTGTTCATCACGTCGTTGGGGTGCAGGCGGCCCTCCTCGTCGAGGAACTGGGTGACGAAGGGGATGGAGACCGCGTCGAACACGGGCACCATCTTGAGCGTGGTGACGACCTGCTTGAGCATCTGCACCGCCCGCGTGCCCGCGGCGACGCCGCCGTAGCTGACGAATCCGACCGGCTTGTAGTGCCACTCGTGGTGCAGGAAGTCGAGGGCGTTCTTCAGCACGGCGTTGAAGCCGTAGTTGTACTCCGGCGTGACGAACGCGAACGCGTCGCCGCGCTCGATAGTGGCGCTCCACTCCTTCGTGTGCTGGTGGACGTACTGCCGGAGCCGCGGGTGGTTGGGCTCGTCCATGAACGGCAGGTTCACCTCGGCGAGGTCGACGAGCTCGACCTCGAAGGCGTCCTTGGCGACCGCGCGCTCGTGGAACCACTCCGCCACCGGCAGTCCGACGCGCCCGGGACGCGTGCTGGCGATGACGATCTGCAGAACGGGCTTAGCCACAATTCCCCCAAAACATCACGAAACGGGGCATAACGCCCCTAATAGTATGCCGTGATCGTTAAGAACACCGGCCGAGGCGTGTGGCTTCCCGCTCCGCAGGTAGATCTCAGCGGGCGAGATGGCGGCTGATGACGAGGCGCTGGATCTGGTTGGTGCCTTCGAAGATCTGCATGATCTTAGCCTCGCGCATGTAGCGCTCGACGCGGAACTCGCGCGTGTAGCCGTACCCGCCGAAGACCTGGACCGCGTCGGTGGTGACCCGCATCGCGGTGTCGGTCGCGACGAGCTTGGCGACACTGGCCTGCCTGCTGTACGGCAGGCCGGCGTCGCGGCGGCGGGCCGCGTCGAGATAGGTCGCCCGGGCGCAGTCCACCCCGGCGGCCATGTCGGCGAGCAGGAACCCGAGCCCCTGATGGTCGATGATCTTCTTGCCGAACGTCTCGCGTTCCTTGGCGTACGCCACGGCCTCGTCGAGCGCGGCCTGGGCGAGGCCGACGGCGCAGGCGGCGATGCCCAGCCTGCCCGAGTCGAGCGCGCCGAAGGCGATGGGCAGGCCCTGCCCCTCCTCGCCGATGAGGCGGTCGGCGTCGATCAGCACGCCGTCCCAGTGGGCGGTGGTGGTGGGGATCGCGTGCAGGCCCATCTTCTCCTCGGGGCGGCCGAAGGTCAGGCCGTCGGCGTGACCGGGGGCGAGGAAGCAGGAGACGCCGCGCTGGCCGGGGCCGGTGCGGGCGAACAGCGCGTAGAAGTCCGCCAGGCCGCCGTGGGTGATCCACGCCTTGGTGCCGGTGATCCGGTAGCCGGCCTCCGTCTTCTCGGCCTTGCAGGTCAGGGCCGCCGCGTCCGACCCGGCCTGGGGCTCCGACAGGCTGTAGCCGCCGATCCGCCGCCCGGCGAGCATGTCGGGCAGCCAGCGCTCCCGCTGCTCCGGCGTGCCGTACACGGCCAGGGGCAGGCACGAGAGCGTGTGGACGCTGACCGCGACCGCGACGGCGGCCCACCGGGCGGCCAGCTCTTCGAGCACCTGCAGATACACCTCGTACGGCTGGCCTCCGCCGCCGTACTCCTCCGGGTAGGGCAGGCCGAGGAGCCCGGCGGCGCCGAGCGTGGCGAACAGGCCCTCGGGATAGGTCTCCGCGCGCTCGTGCTCGTCGACGCGGCGGGCGAGCTCCTTGTCTGCGATCTCACGGGTCAGGTCGATGAGGTCCCGGGCGTCCTCGCCGGGCAGCAGGCGGTCGACGGTCACGATGACTCCTGGAGGAAGGGCTCGTGGGCGGACTCGTGGGCGGGCTCGTTCAGCTCGGCGAGAAGGGTGGCGGCGCGGTCGCGGAACTCCGCGACACGGGCGAGCTTGATGTCCTCATACCCCCGGATCAGGTCCGGCAGGGCGGCGATCTCCGCGACGGCCGCGGCGGTCGCGGGGGTGAGCCGGTCGAGCGCGCGCCGCATCAGCTCGCGATACTCCACGACCAGCGTACGCTCCACCCGGCGGACGGCGGCGTGCCCGAACACGTCGAACGCGGTGCCGCGCAGCACGCGGGCGGCCCGCAGCCCGCGGAACACGACCCCGGCCGACCGGCGCAGCCTGATCTTGCGCTTGAGGCCCATCGCCCGCAGCAGCGGCGGATGCAGCAGCACCGACACGGTGGCCCCGGGGCCGAACTCCCGCTCGCGCCGGGCCCGTTCCACCGGGTCGAGGTGCAGCCGGGCGACCTCGTACTCGTCCTTGTAGGCCATGAGCTTGTGCAGCCCCCGGGCGTACGCGAGCCCGATGCGCGCGCCGGCCTCCTCCCCCGCCCGCTCGGCGGCCAGCGCGGCCACCTCGCGCACGTCCTTTTCGTACGAGCGGGCGTAGGCGGCGTTCTGGTAGCCGGTCAGGTCGGCGATGCGTACGGCGAGGGTCTCCTCCAGCCCGTCGGCGACGGGCGGCGCGGCCGTCTCCTGCCGGGGGAAGCCGGCCCCGAACGCGGCCCGGGACACAGCCGGGAACGCGGCCCGGGACACAGCCGGGAACGCGGCCCGGGACACGGCCTCGTGGTCGATCACGGCGGCGCGCCCCCAGCGGAAGGCGGCCAGGTTCTGCTCCACGGCTGCACTGTTGGAACCACCGTTGAGGCGGATGGCGCTCTCGATCGCGTCGGCCGAGATCGGGATGCAGCCGTGCTGGTAGGCCGCGCCGACGAGCACGAGGTTGGCGGGCATGTGGTCGCCGAACAACGCCTCCGACAGCGCCCCGGCGTCCAGGTGCAGGACGTCCTCCGAGGCGGTGGCCGACGCGATGCGGGCGACCGCGTCCCCGGGCCCGGAGAGCGCGGCGCGGCCGGTGACCATGGCGGCCGTGGGCACGATCGCGGTGTTCACCACGGCGACCGTGCGCCCCGGAGCGGCGACGGCGAGGGTGTCGTCGGCGGCGGCGCCGAGCACGTCGAAGCAGACGAGGACGTCGGCGGTGCCGCGGGCGGCGCGGACCGAGCCGGTGATCGGCCGCGGCGAGATCCGCACGTCGCTGACGACCGGGCCGCCCTTCTGGGCCAGCCCGGTCTGGTCGAGCCCGGCGGCGTGCAGGCCGTCGAGGTGGGCGGCCATCTGCAGGATCTGCGAGACGGTCACCACGCCCGTGCCGCCGATGCCGGGCATCCGCAGCAGCACCGAGCGGTCCGGGAAGCGCGACACGGGCTCGGTCAGCGTCACCGGCGGCGGTCCGGGCACCGGACGCGAAGTCCGGGGACCTGGTTCGACGAGCAGGAACGACGGGCAGTCGCCCTTGAGACAGCTCAGGTCGGAGTTGCACGACGCCTGGTGGATGCGGGTCTTGCGGCCGAACTCGGTCTCCACCGGCTGCACGGACAGGCAGGTGGAGGCGTCCCCGCAGTCGCCGCAGCCCTCGCACACCCGCTCGTTGACCACGACCCTGGCCGTCGGCGTGGGCAGTTTGCCGCGTTTACGCAGCCGCCGTTCCTCGGCCGCGCAGCGATCGTCGTGGATCAGCACGGTCACCCCGTCGATCGCGGCGAGCTCCTTCTCCACCTCCGCGAGATCGTCGCGGTGCCGTACGGACGCGATCGGGGCCAGCCGGACGGCGCGGTAGGTCTCCGGCTCCGGCGTGGTGACCACGATCCGGCGCACGCCCTCGGCGGCCAGCGACCGCGTCAGCGCCGGGACGTCGAGGCGGCCCTCGGCGCGCTGCCCGCCGGTCATCGCCACGGCGTCGTTGTAGAGCAGCTTGTAGGTCATCGAGACGCCGGCCGCGACGGCGGCACGAATGGCCAGGGAACCGGAGTGGTGGAAGGTGCCGTCACCGAGGTTCTGGGTGAAGTGGCGGTCGGAGGTGAAGGGGGCAAGGCCGAACCACTGGGCGCCCTCGCCTCCCATCTGCGTCATGCCGACCTGCCTGCCGCGCCCGTTCCCGTCCAGGGCGATCATGGCGTGGCAGCCGATGCCCGCGCCCACCAGCGTGTCGTCGGAGGCGCGCGTGGAGGCGTTGTGCGGGCAGCCCGAGCAGAAGTACGGCGTGCGGGCGGCGACCAGCGGGAGCAGACGGCGCTTCTCCCTGCCGGTGGCCGGGCCGCGCGTGAGGACGGCCGCCTGCCGGGGAAGGCGGTCCGGACCGAGGCAGGTGGCGAGCGCCCCGGCCACGTCCTCCGCGCCGAGCGTGCCGCGCGCGGTCAGCAGTTCCCGGCCGAGGACGTCGGGACGCTGACCGGTGTCGTACAGCGCCTGCTTGAGGTGCCCCTCAAGGAACGGCACCTTGTCCTCCACCACGAGCACCCGGTCGAGCCCGTCGGTCATGGCGGCGAGATCGTCGTACGCGAGCGGGAACGGCATGGCGAGCCGGATGAGCCGCAGGCCGAGGTGGTCCATCGCGGCCTCGTCCAGGCCGAGATCGGCGAGCGCGCGCAGGACGACGGCGTAGGAGGTGCCGGACGCGAGCAGGCCCGTCGTGGCCCGCGGCGCGTCGTGGGTCACCCGGTTGAGGCCGTGCGCGCGGGCGTACGCGCGGGCCAGGCCGAGCCTGCGGGTGAGCATGTCGTGCTCGGCCTCCAGCGAGGCCGGGCCGACCAGGGTGGGCGGTGCCCCGCGGTCCACGCGTTCCGGCGCCGGGACGCCGGTGCGGATGGTCTCGCGCAGCGCTCCGAGGTCGACGGTGGCGGAGGAGTCGGCGACGTCGGCGACGATCTTCAGCCCGGCCCAGAGGCCGGTGGCCCGCGACAGCGCCACCGCGTGCAGCCCGAGCTCGACGACCTCCGCCACGGAGCCGGGGGCGAGCAGCGGCATCGACAGGCTCTGGCACATCGGCTCACACGAGCTGGGCACGGTCGACGACTTGCTGCCGGGGTCGTCGCCGATCCACGCCACCGCCCCGCCGAGCGGCGCGGTGCCGGCGAGGTTGCCGTGCCGGATCGCGTCGGCGGCCCGGTCGAGGCCCGGGTTCTTTCCGTACCAGAACCCGGTCCCCCCCTCGTGCCTGCGGCCCGGCACCTGGGCGAGGAGCTGGGTGCCCGCGACCGCCGTGGCCGCGAGCTCCTCATTGAGGCCGGGCCGGGCCACCACGCCCGCCTCCTCGAGGAACCGCGCGGCCCTGGCCATCTCCAGGTCGACCCCGCCCAGCGGCGAGCCGGGATATCCGGAGACGAAGACCCGGGTGTCCAGCCCGCGCTCCGCGTCGAGGCGGCGCTGCTCCAGCGTCAGCCGTACGAGGGCCTGGACGCCCGAGATCAGCACGGTGCCGCGCTCGGCGGCGTACTTGTCGTCGAGCGTGACGGGAGGCCTGGACACGGCGAACCTCCTGGGGTCGGGGAGTGACCCACAGCACACCAACCCTCTGGGCGTACGCGCAAGCATCACGCGAGAACCGGCCGATAAGACGCAAAAAGATGGAGAAGTCCGCCTCGGGCGGCTACGGTTCTTTGCGTCGGCGCGGGTCGGAGAGGGAGATGCCATGGCGGAGATCGACGACATCGACCACCGGCTGCTGCGCCTGCTGCGCGAGGACGGGCGCAGGACGTTCTCCGAGATGGCCGCCGAGATCGGCCTGTCGGTGGCCGCCGTCAAGCGGCGGGTCGACCGCCTGCGGGAGATCGGCGTCATCACGGGCTTCACCGTGCGGATCGACTACGCCAAGCTCGGCTGGGGCATCGAGGCGTTCACCGAGCTGCGCTATCCGGGCACGACCCCGGTCGGCAAGATCGTCCGTACCGCCACGGACGTGCCGGAGGTGCAGGAGGTGTTCACCATCGCCGGAGACCCGGACGCGCTCATCCACGTCCGGGTCCGCGACCTCGGGCACCTCCAGCAGGTCATCGACCGCCTGCGCCGCGCGGGCGACGTGACCGGCACCAAGACCCTGCTCGTGCTCGGCACGTGGACCCGCGACCTCGGGCCGGTCGAGGACCTCAGTCGTCGTCCTTCCGGTCCTACCGCCCGCTGATGCCGGTGGCGTTCAGGAAGTCGACCAGCGGGCCGTCGGCGATCCTGCCGGCCTGACGCGCCTGCCGGAGCTTGATCAGGATGTCGCGGACGCGCCGCGCGGCCTTGTCGCTCCTGTTTCCTCCCCGGCCTCTGCCCGGGCCTCTGGACATGTCCCTGGCCGTCTTCCTGATCGCCTCGTGGGCGTCGCGGGCCAGCCTCGGCTCGATGCCGCCCCGCCGCTCCTGCTCCTGCAGGGCGTGCTCGAAGGCGGCCAGCCACTCCTGGTAGTTGCGGTAGACGGGGCGTGCGGGCGGCGTGGGAGACGGCTTCGGGGACGGTATCGAGGACGGTTTCGGGGATGGTTCGGAGGACGGCCGTGGTGACGGTGTCCTGGTCGCCCGCGTCGGGCTGGGCGAGACCCTCCCCGGTGACGTCCCGGTGGGGCTGGGCGCCGCGGCCGCGGGCTCCGCCTGCCCTCCGCCGTCGGACAGGGCCGCCACCCCGATCGTGACCACGGCGAGCCCCGCCACCGCGGCGCCGAGCCGGAGGAGCGTGCGCCGCTCGGGCGACATCCCCGCCGTACGGCCCGCCGGGCCGACGGGCGGCGGGGTGCCGGGCAGCGGGGCGTCGAGCAGCGGGGCGTCGAGCAGCGGGGTGTCGAGCAGCGCCGTGTCGCCCGCCCGCGCGCCGCCGGCGTACGGTGCCGGAGGCGGAGCGGGCGTTCCCGCCTCCCACGCCGGCCGTCCGGCCGAAAGGGCGACGGCCGCGAGGATCCGGCGGGCGACCTCGGCGTCGGCGGGCCGGGCGGCGGGGTCCTTGGCCAGCAGCGCCATGATCAGGCGCTCCAGCTCGGCGGGGATGTCGGGCCGGTGCCGGCCGGGCGGCACCGGGGCCTGGTGGATGTGCTGATAAACCAGCTCGGGGGCCGACCCGGTGAACGGGGGGTGCCCGCACAGCAGCTCGTAGCAGACGCACCCCAGCGCGTAGAGATCGCAGGCGGAGCCGCCGCCCCTGCCGTCGATCTGCTCGGGAGCCAGGTAGGCGGCGGTGCCGACGACGGTGCCCACCATGGTCAGCCGCGCCGCCTCGGTCGCCACCTGGGCGACGCCGAAGTCGACCACCTTGAGCAAGCCGCTCGCGGTGAGGTGCAGGTTGGCGGGTTTGACGTCCCGGTGCACGACCCCGGCGCGGTGCGCGGCGTCCAGGCCGGCGGCGGCCTGGCTCATGAGGTGGCACGCCTCCGCCACGCCATAGCTGCCCCGGTCCTGCAGCTCGGCGGCCAGGCTGCGGCCGGTGAGCAGCTCCATCACCAGGTAGGGCCGCGCGTCCTGCTCGCCCACGTCGAGCACCGTCACCACGTTCGGGTGGACGACGCGGGCGGCGGCCCTGGCCTCGCGGGCGAAGCGCTCCCGCGAGGCGACCCCGGCGACCTGCGGCGTGAGGATCTTCACCGCCACGGGACGGTGCGCCCGCAGGTCCCGGCCGCGCCAGACCTCGCCCATCCCGCCCTGGCCGATCAGCTCCTCCAGCTCGTAACGCCCGCCGAGCGTGGACGGCACCACGTCCCGCACCTCCTCATGGCCCTCATGGCCACGCGCGCCCCTGATGATCGGGAGCCAACCTATCCTCTCGGGCAGGCCAGGTGAGAACGGCCGGAACCCCGTGAACAGGACGTGACGGGGCGGCGACTACGCGGGGGTGTCCGCCGGCTGGGCCCGCTGCTCGTGTCGCCGTTCGCCTCGCTGCTCGTGTCGCCTCTCATGGGCGGCGGCGAGGATGAGGTAGGCGCTGGCCGTCCAGGTGTAGGCGCGGTCGCGCAGCCCCTCGCCGGTGCGCGCGTCGAAGTTCTCCGCGAAACCGGACCGCTCGCAGAGCCCGCGGAAACGGGCGCTGATCTCGTCGGCGAGCTCGGCGTGCCCGGCGCGGCGCAGGCCGTCCTCGATGAGCACTGTCGAGGGGGCCCAGATCGGCCCCCGCCAGTAGCCGTCGTCCTGGTAGTGCTCGGACTCGGGGTGCTCGGTGGCGGGCCCGAACGCGGTCAGGTGCGCGGCGATGCGTGCGGCGAGCGCCGTGTGCACCGGCTCGGGAAGCTCGTCGCCGAGCACGATGGGCATGAGGTCGAGCAGGCTGGAGCTCGGCCAGGTGCGCCCGGAGTGCGCTCCGCGGGCGACGAAGCGGTCCCCCGTCCACAGCTCGGCGAGCAGCGCGTCGCGCATCCGGTCGGCGGCGCCGGACCAGCGGGCCGCCGCGGACGGGTCCGGGGCGCGGCGGGCCAGCTCGCGCATCTGCAGGACGAGGAACGCGGCCAGGTCGGCGGTCTCCACGACGCGTTCGGGGTCGAAGGTGGTGGCGTTGTCCCAGCCGCTGTCGTTGCCGTGCTGGTAGTGGGGCAGTTCGCGGCCCGGGACGCGCCGCGCCGTGAGCCAGAATCCCGTCCAGCGTTCCAGCAGCCGGTAGACCTTCTCCGGCTCGGCGGCGGGCGGGAGGTGGCGCAGTGCCCAGCCGTGGATGGGCGGCTTGACGAAGTTGTAGAGGATCTCCGAGTGGGTGACGGAGTCGGGCAGCGCGCCCGCCTCGTCCTGGTGGTCGAAGGGCAGCCGGAACTGGTCCCACGCCAGGCCGGGCAGGCCGTCCGCGAGGGCGATGGCGTTGAAGCAGTGGTCCCAGCTCCACACCTTGTCCATCCAGTGCTTGGACATCAGCACGGCCGGCCGGGTGACGAACCCGGCGGGGCGCACGGTCGCCGACCACAGGACGTAGGCGGCCAGCTCGGCCGCGGGCGTCCGGTCGCTGCGCCAGGGGGCGACCGCCGCCGTGAACGCGTCGAACTCGGCCCGCGCCGCCTCGGCCACCCGCTCGAAGTCGTCCGTACGTGTGTAGGGGGCGCGGGCGGTCTCGTACTCCTCGACGGCGATCTCCCACTCGCCGCTCAGCACGACGCCCCGCTCCGCGGTGCCGAGCGCCTGCGTGCCCCGCGCCTCGGCCTGCCCGGCGAGCACCGTCACCCGGTAGCGGCGGCCGGTCTGGTAGACGGTGAAGACGAACGAGCCGTCCGCCGGGTCCTGGTAGAAGTACGGACCGCTGAACGGCGTCAGGACGGGGTCGGCGGCCAGGAGGCTCAGCCCGAGGCCCCGGCCACGCAGCCGCACCGTGTCGGCGTTCTCGTACGCGAGGTCGATCCGGCCGTCCGCGCGGCTCCAGGTGAGCCGGTGGGGCGTGGCTGTGACCTCGCTGTCCGCGGACGGCGCCAGCCGCAGGATCGGATGCATGCCGGTCTGATGGGAGACCAGATGCACGTCCCGCGCGTAGGTGTTCTGGGCGACCACCGGCGAGAAGCCGAACCAGGAGCCGCGATAGCTGAACGGGATTTCCCGCAGGGAGAACACCGGGCCTGAAGCGGCGACGGTCATGAAGAGGGGGTCCCTTCTCGAAAAGAGGCTCAGTCCTTGACGGCGCCGGCGGTGACCCCGGCGGCGACGTAACGCTGAGCGACGATGAGCAGAACGGCGGCCGGGATGGAGGCGACCACGGCGGTGGCCATGATGGCGTTCCACTCCTGGTTGTTGTTGCCGATGTAGTGGTAGATGCCGAGCGTGATCGGCTGGTGGGCGCCGCCCTGGTCGAGGGTGGAGGCGAAGACGAAGTCCGACCAGGCCCACAGGAACGCGAACAGCGACACCGTGATGACCGAGTTGCGGCTGACCGGCAGCACGATCGAGACGAACGTGCGCAGCGCGCCCGCGCCGTCCACCCGGGCCGCCTGCATCAGCTCCTCGGGGATGCCGGACATGAACGTGGCGAGGATCAGCACGGCGAACGGCACCGCGAGGGTGGAGTCGGCCACGATCAGCCCGGGGACGGTGTTGAGCACGCCGGTGCTCAGGAAGATGGCGTAGAAGCCCATCGCCATGATGATCCCCGGGATCATCTGGGCGATGAGCAGCACGAAGCTCAGCACGCCGCCGCCGCGCGGGCGCAGCTTGGCCAGCGAGTATGCCGCGGGCGCCGCGATCACCAGG
>NZ_VJVX01000075.1:0-32980 GCF_008033685.1 Microbispora sp. CSR-4 | reverse complement strand
GTTGTAGACGGTCACGAACGCGTAGTCGCGGTCGCCGTCCTCGTAGACGTCGAAGTCGTAGTGGGTGTACGCGGTCTTGCCCACGTAGATGCCCCACGGCGTCTTGCCGTTGTAGTAACCCGGGACGAAGACCCACTTGTCCAGGGTCGCCTTGTTGCTCTTGGTGTCGTACACGCAATGGCCGGCGGTCGCCACCAGGTTCTTGTACTGGCTCTGCACGGAGGTCGCCGAGCACCAGTGCGGCTTCTTGTCCGCGCCGATGAAGAACACCTTGCCGGTGGTCTTCGGCAGGTTCACGTTCTTCGACGTGCCGGAGGAGGCCTTCTTGTCACCGCTGGAGCCGACCACGCCGGCCTTGGTGTCGGCGGAGGCGCCGCCAGTGGACACGTGCTTGGTGGGGACCGTGGTCTCCACCGCGTACGGCGTCGCGTTGACCAGGTTGGCCTTGTTCTGGCCGTACCAGAACGCGGCGACCTGCTGGGCGGCGAAGTTCGTGCTGGCCAGGGTGTCGTGCGGAACGGAGTCCGCGTGGGCGGGGGTGGCGACGGCCGCAGAGGCCAGCAGGCCGACCGCGATGCCGCCGAGGGTGAGGGTGCGCTTCAACTTACTACTCCCTGGTCTGATCGTCGGGCGCCATTGCGCCCCATCCGTCAGTAAAGGACGGCTAAAAGCTATCTGAGGATTTGCTGTCAGTGACCGCCCTAGTGGTTTTCGGTCTGAGTCACCCGTCAAGATCTCGACCGTCGCCGCCGCCCGCACCCTCTCGGCGGCCGTCACGTTTTCGCTGATCACACGGGCCGCCGTCGCCGCAATGTCACGAATTGTCACTGATCGACACATGTGCTCGGTGTGATGTAAATCACACTTCTTCGATGGAACGGATCTCCCGTCGATCACGTCCAAATTGGCCCGATCAACGGGGTCGCCGCCACCGCCAGTTCAGCTCGCCCGGCTCCGGAGCCGGGCCGGGGAAAGCACCCCCATCGACCCCCTCTTCGGCGGCTCTCGCGATACCGGCCAGCGCCATCGCCAGGAAGCGCCGCCGCAGCTCGCGCGTGCGTTCGGGGTCGGGCACGCGTACGGCGGCGCACCCCTCCAGCACAAGGCCGAAGTCGTCGGCGACCAGGTCGCGGCGCTGGACGACTCGGCCCGCGCCTGGGCGACGGTGGACGACGACGCAGAGCAGGTGCCGGTGCCGCTCCCCCAGGGCCCCATGCCTGCGTGGCTCGCGGCCGGCGCGTGCGCGCTCGACGCGGCGGTGCACGCCTGGGACATCGCCGTGGCCACCGGGCGGCCCTCGCCGCTCACCCCGGAGATGGCCGTGCCCTTGATGGAGGTCGCCACCCGGATCGTCGAACCCCTCCGGGCCTACGGCGCGTACGCTCCCGCCATCGAAACCGGCGACGATGCCGGCGACGATGCCGACGCGGTGGCCGCGCTGCTGGCCTACCTCGGCCGCCGGCCGATCTGAACCGGTTCCAACCGGTTCTAGGTCGCCGCCGCGGCCCGCTGCTCGGCGATGCGGGCGAAGTCCTCGATCTTCAGTTGCTCTCCGCGGGCCGAGGGGTCGATCCCCGCTCCGAGCAGGGCCTTCTCGGCGGCGGCCGCCGTACCGGCCCAGGAGGCGAGCGCGGCCCGCAGCGTCTTGCGGCGCTGCGCGAACGCCGCGTCGACGGCGGCGAACACCTCCCGCCGGGTCGCCGTCGTCACCGGCGGCTCCCGCCGTACGAGCGAGACCAGGCCGGAGTCGACGTTCGGCGCGGGCCAGAAGACGTTGCGCCCGACCGGGCCGACCCGGCGCACCTCCGCATACCAGGCGGCCTTCACCGAGGGAACGCCGTAGATGCGCGACCCCGGCGTCGCGGCGAGCCGGTCGGCGACCTCCGACTGCACCATCACCAGCCCGCGCCGCAGCGACGGCAGCACCTCCAGCAGGTGCAGCACGACCGGCACTGACACGTTGTAGGGCAGGTTCGCGACCAGCGCGGTCGGCTCGGTGCCGAGCTCGACCGGCCCGACCTTGAGGGCGTCGGCGTGCACCACCTTCAGCCGGCCGGCCACCTCGGGGGCCCGCTCGGCGACCGTCAGCGGCAACTGCTCCGCCAGCACCGGGTCGATCTCCACGGCGACGACCTCGGCGACCTCCGGGAGCAGGGCGAGGGTGAGCGAGCCGAGGCCCGGCCCGACCTCGATCGCCACGTCGTGCGGCTCGACGCCGGCGAGCCGGACGATCCGGCGGACGGTGCCGCCGTCGATCACGAAGTTCTGCCCCAGCTTCTTCGTCGGCCGGATGTTCAGCTTCTCCGCGAGTGCGCGCACTTCGACCGGCCCGAGCAGACTCATGCCTCCAGTGTCTCCCGCGCTACCAGGCGCCGAAGACGGTCTCGCCGTTGGCCGTGATCCGGGCGGCGAGGTCGGCGAGGTCCATGCCCTTGACCTCGGCGAGGCAGCGGAGCGTCAGCGGGATCAGGTAGGGCGCGTTGGGCTTGCCCCGGTGCGGCGTCGGCGGCAGGTAGGGCGCGTCGGTCTCGACCAGGATCAGCTCGGGCGGCGCCACCGCCGCCGCCTCGCGCAGATATCCGGCGTTCTTGTACGTCACCGGGCCGGAGAACGACATGAAATAACCGGCGTCCACACACCGCTTGGCCATCTCGGCGTCGCCCGAGAAGCTGTGGAAGACGACCACGTCGGGCGCGCCCTGGTCGGCGAGCACGGCGAGCACGTCGTCGTGCGCGTCGCGGTCGTGGATCACCAGGGCCCTGCCGGTCCGCTTGGCGATCTCGATGTGCGCGCGGAAGCTCGCGTGCTGGTCGTCCTTCGACGCCCAGTCGCGGAAGTAGTCGAGGCCGGTCTCCCCGACCGCCCGCACGTCCGGCCGCCGCGCGAGGTCCTCGATCTCGGCGAGGACCTCGGGCGTGGCGGCGTGCGCCTCGTTGGGGTGGATGGCCACGGCCGCGTAGACGTCCCGGTGCCGACCCGCCACCTCGGCGTTCCACCGGGAGGACGGCAGGTCGTATCCGACCGTCACCAGCCGCGTCACGCCGACCGACTTCGCCTCGGCGAGGATCGACTCGACGCTCGCCCCGGCGGCCTGGGCCGCCAGCGCGACCGGGTCACCCGAGGACGCCTGCCGGTTGCCGACCATGATGTCCAGGTGGCAGTGGCTGTCGAAGACCTCACCCGGCAGCGCATCGGGCGGCGCGGGACGCTCACGCGACATGGTCAGGCGTTCTCCAGCCTCGGGAAGAGGATCTCGCCCTTGACGACCTGCGCCCCGGCGGGCAGCTTGCCCCAGGTGGCGACATCGGCGATCCGCTGGTCGGCGAGCGCGCCGAGGTGCGGCTCCGCCCCGAGGGACGCCCACAGCTTCTCGCTGGTGGCGGGCATGACCGGGTTGAGCAGCACCGCGATCGCGCGCAGCGACTCGGCCGCCGTGTAGAGGATCGTGGCGAGCCGCGCCTGGCCCTCGGGCGAGGCGTCCTTGGCGACCTTCCACGGCGCCTGGTCGCTCAGGTAGCCGTTGACCTGCTTGACGAAGTCGAAGATCGCGCCGATGCCGCCCGCGAAGTCGAGGTTGTCGCCGATCGCGGTGTCCGCCTGGGCCACCGCCGCGGCCAGGCCGTCCGCGATCGCCTGCTCGGCCGGGCCCGCGTCCTTCGCCTCCGGCAGCACGCCGTCGAAGTACTTGCCGATCATCGCGGCGACCCGGGACGCCAGGTTGCCGAAGTCGTTGGCGAGCTCGGAGGTGTAGCGCGCGGAGAAGTCCTCCCAGGAGAACGAGCCGTCCTGGCCGAACGGGATCGCCCGCAGGAAGTAGTAGCGGTAGGCGTCCACGCCGAAGTGGCTCGTCAGGTCACGCGGCGAGATGCCGGTGAGGTTGGACTTGCTCATCTTCTCGCCGCCGACCAGGAGCCAGCCGTTGGCGAAGATCTTGCGCGGCAGCGGCAGGTTGTTGGCCATCAACATGGCCGGCCAGATCGCCGCGTGGAACCGCAGGATGTCCTTGCCGACCAGATGGACGTTCGCCGGCCAGGTGTCGTCGAACTTCGCCTGGTCGGAGCCGTAGCCGACGGCCGTGGCGTAGTTGAGCAGCGCGTCGATCCACACGTAGATGACGTGCTTGGGGTCCCAGGGAATCGGGACGCCCCAGTCGAAGGTCGAGCGCGAGATCGACAGGTCCTGCAGGCCCTGCTTCACCAGCTGCACGATCTCGTTGCGCGCCGAGGCGGGCTGGATGAAGTCGGGGTTCTGCTCGTAGTGCTCCAGCAGGCGCGGGCCGTACGCGGAGAGCCGGAAGAAGTAGTTCTCCTCCTTCAGCCACTCGACCGGGCGCTTGTGGATCGGGCACAGGTCGCCCTCCAGCAGGTCGCCGGGCGACTTGTACTCCTCGCACCCGACGCAGTAGGGGCCCTCGTATTCGCCCTTGTAGATCTCGCCCTTGTCGTACAGGTCCTGCACGAACTCCTGCACGCGGTCGGTGTGGCGCGGCTCGGTGGTGCGGATGAAGTCGTCGTTGGCGATCTGGAGGTGCTCCCAGAGCGGCTTCCAGGCGTCCTCGACGAGCTTGTCGCACCACTCCTGCGGCGAGACGCCGTTCGCCTCGGCCGTGCGCATGATCTTCTGACCGTGCTCGTCCGTGCCCGTGAGGTACCACACCTTCTCGCCGCGCTGGCGGTGCCAGCGGGTGAGCACGTCGCCCGCGACGGTCGTGTAGGCGTGGCCCAGGTGCGGGGCGTCGTTGACGTAGTAGATCGGCGTCGTCACGTAGAACGCCGACTCCCCGGATGCAGTCGTTCCTGTAGCCGCCATGTGCGAATCCTATCGGCCCCGGAGAGATGACTCCCCGGGTTGAACCGCCGTACGCCGCGCCCGGACGCGGGGCGAGCGCCACGCGCGCCGCGGAGACCTCGTCAGCGCGGGACGCGCGCCACGGAGGCCCTGTCAGCGCGGGGCGCGCGCCGCGGGCGCGGTCCCGCGCGGACACCGTGCCGGCGCGGCGCGTGTCAGGCCACGGACTCGCGGTCGGCCACGGTCTCGGCCTCGCGGCTGACGGCCTCGGCGGCCTCCTCGGCCGCGGACGCCGCGATGTCGACCGGGTTCTCCCGCGTACGGCGGATGCCGAGGATGCTGATGAACAGCGACGCGAAGATCGTCTGGAAGCTCATGATGAACGCGGTCGCCGACGGCACGACGAGGCGCAGCGACTCGGCCGGGATCAGCTCGCCGAAGCCCTTGCCGCCCCAGTGGGCGAGCGAGGCCACCAGGCCCGCGAGACCGGCCACGGCCAGCGCGCCACCCGCGAGCAGGCCCTTCTCCAGCGTGACGACGTCGACCAGCCTGCGGATGCGCCGGTCCTCGGGGAGGAAGCCCTCCTCGGCCGCGTACACCTTGGTGAACAGCGCGAACAGGACGGCCTGGAAGCCGATGACCACCATCGCGGACGCGCCGACCAGCGTGTCGACGTCGAAGGCGAGCTTGCCGATGTAGACCGGGCCGAACGAGAGCACGGCCCCGGCGACCAGGCCGAGGCTCATCAGCACCAGGCCCGGGATGAAGAACAGCCAGCGCGGGCTGTACAGCATCAGGAAGCGCAGGTGGCGCCAGCCGTCCCGCCAGGAGCGCAGGTGCGGCGGGCGGGAGCGGCCGTCGGGCGACAGGGTGGTGGGCACCTCGCGGACGTCGAGCCCCTGCAGCGTGGCCTTCACCACCATCTCGGAGGCGAACTCCATGCCCCCGGTCTGGAGCCCCAGCCGCAGGATCGAGTCGCGGCGGAAGCCGCGCAGCCCGCAGTGGAAGTCGCCGATCTCGCTGGGGAAGAACAGCCGGCCGATGAACGACAGGACCGGGTTGCCCAGGTAACGGTGGAGCGGGGGCATGGCCCCCGGAGCGATGCCGCCGCGGAACCGGTTGCCCATGACCAGCTCGGCGCCGTCCCGGAGCTGCTCGACGAAGGGCATCAGGTTCGTGAAGTCGTAGGAGTCGTCGGCGTCGCCCATGATGACGTACTTGCCGCGGGCGGCACGGATGCCGCCGATCAGGGCGTTGCCGTAACCCTTCTCGTCAATATGGACAACCCGGGCGCCCGCGTCGCGGGCAAGCTGTTGGGAGCCGTCCGTACTGCCGTTGTCGGCGATGACCACCTCGCCGTCTATTCCGTTCTCGCGCATGCAGGTGAGAGCCTTGCGAACACAGATCTCAACGGTCTCGGCCTCATTGAGGCATGGCATGACAACGGTAAGTTCCACGTCGCAACTCCTCGCATATGACGGCAGGACACCAATGATGCCCGCTTCCCCGTAGCGCCCGAGTCAAGTCCGTGAAACGGCTGGCATTCTGTAACCGTGACTCCACCCACCGCTGGGGCGGCGGGCTCCCCGCGTCGCCGGCCAAGCGGCGTCGCAGAGGACGAGCCCGGCCCGGAGAATTCTCAGCGCGCCGGCCACGTCGGCGTGCAGGGTATGCCCACAGGTGACGGGCCGGAACTCCGCCCGGGTGGCGGGGCTCCCGGTGGCGCGGTTCTCCCGCGCCGCACGCCCGTGGGCGTTCCATGGAAGGCACCGGCGACATTCGAGGGGAGGAAGCGCGGACTCATCCGCCGGTTGGAGCAGGCGGTCGAATCCGCGCGACTGTGATGGTCGCGATCGCGGATCCCCCGTCGGTGGACGTCTCTCCGGCCGGGGGCTGGGGCCGTCCGCTCGCCCTGCTGCGCCGGCACAGGGTCTTCGCGGTGACGCTCGGCGTCGCCTTCGTGCTGCGGGTCATCACGATGCTGGGCTTCGGCCCGGCCATGTGGTTCAACGACTCCTACGACTACGTGTCGGTGGCGCTGCGCCCGCGTCCGCACCCGATCCGCCCGGACGGGTACAGCTTCTGGCTGCTGCTGCTCAAGCCGTTCCACAGTTTCTCGCTCGTGGTGTTGACCCAGCACCTCATGGGGCTGACGGCGGCGTTCCTTATCTATGCGCTGCTGACCAGAAGATTTGGGATGCCAGGTTGGGGGGCGACGCTGGCCGCAGTCCCCGTGATGTTCGACGCCTACCAGATCCAGCTCGAACAGCTGATCATGTCGGACACCATGTTCATCCTGCTCGTCGTGGGCGTGGTGACGCTCGTGCTGTGGCGGGAACGGATGACCTGGCGGAGCGGGGCCGTGGTCGGGCTGCTGCTCGCGCTGACGGCGCTGACCCGGAGCATCGGCCTGCCCATCCTCGCCCTGGTCGTGGGCTATCTGGTGATCAAGCGGGCGGGCTGGAAGCCGATCGTCGCCATGGTCGTCGCGTGCGCGCTGCCCGTGGTGGGCTACATGGGCTGGTTCAAGGCGGTCAACGGCCAGTTCGCGATGACCAACAGCGACGGGGTGATCCTCTACATGAGGACGTCGCTGTTCGCCGACTGCCACAAGATGGACATCGACGAGCGCCGCGAGCTTGAGCTGGCGCTGCTGTGCATCAACATCCCGCCCAAGGACCGCGGGCTGTCCGCCCAGGCGTACCTGTGGTGGGACGACCAGAACCAGCTCCACGTCTTCGGCTCGGGGATGAAGTTCACCCCCGAGATCAACGCGAACGCGAGCGCCTTCGCGAAGAAGGCGATCCTGGCGCAGCCGGGCGACTATCTGGCCGCGGTGGCCAAGGACTTCTTCCGCGCCTTCCAGTGGGGCCGTCCGCGGTTCCCCGACGCCAAGACCTTCCTGCAGTACGAGTTCGACAACGAGTACACCCGCAAGCTGCCCAAGTGGAGCTCCTACCACAGCACCACGGACAAGGACGCCGAGGCGTACGAGAACGGCCCGGCCGCGACACACGTGGTCTCGCCGTGGTCGGACATCATGATCGGCTACCAGAAGGTCGTACGGCTGCCGGGCCTCGTGCTGGGCCTGGTGCTGCTGTTCGGCCTGTACGGCGTGTTGCGGCGCTGGCGCGACCTCGGCGGGCCCGAGCTGCTGCCCTGGCTGGGAGCGGTGGGGCTGATCCTGGCCCCGGCGGCGACGGCCGAGTTCGACTACCGCTATCTGCTGCCCGCCGTGCCGCTCGCCTGCCTCGCCGCCGGCATCACCGCCGCCGGCCTGCTGGGCCGCCCCTCGCCGCGGCTGTCGTCCCTGCGCCCCTGGTCCCTGCGGCCGCTGCCACTGCGCTCGTCCTCGCTGCGCCCGTGGTCGCGGCGCGGCTCCTCGCTCCGTTGACACGGCGCCCGGCCCCCTGAGCAGGGGCCGGGCGCTTCCGGTGTCAGGCGTTCCGCCGGTGGTTGCGGGCGGTTCCCGGTGTCAGCGTGCTGGCGCCTCCCCCGTCCACCCTGCCGAACAGAGCGTTCTCGCCCGTAGAACACCACGTCGGGCTTGAGCCCGCGGCGTTCGGTCGGTGGTTACGGACGGCCGGTGTTCTCGCTGGTCAGGCGTTATGGACGGCGTTGTAGAGGTCGCGCTTGGGGACGCCGGCCGACTTGGCCACCTCGGCGATGGCCTGCTTGCGCGGCACGCCCGCGCCCTCGCGCCTGGCCACCTCCTCGACCAGTTCCTCGATGACCGGCGCGGCCTCCTCGGCGGTGCGCCCGGCCACCACCAGCGTGATCTCGCCCCTGACCTCGCCCGCGGCCCATTCGGCCAGCTCGCCGAGGCCGCCGCGGCGTACCTCCTCGTAGGTCTTGGTGAGCTCCCGGCAGACGGCGGCGGGCCGCTGCGCGCCGAAGGCCTCCGCCATCGCCTCAAGGGTCGCGTGCAGGCGGTGCGGCGCCTCGAAGAACACCATCGTGCGCTCCTCGGCCGCCAGCGCCGCCAGCCGCCTGACCCGCTCCCCCGGCTTGCGCGGCGGGAACCCCTCGAAGCAGAACCGGTCGCTCGGCAGGCCGGAGACGGCGAGGGCGGTCGTCACCGCAGACGGGCCCGGCAGCGCCGTCACGGGCAGGCCCGCCTCGACCGCGAGGCGGGTGAGCCGATAGCCGGGGTCGGAGACGCCCGGCATCCCCGCGTCGGTGATCACGACGACGGTGCGGCCCTCGCGCAGCGCCTCCAGCAGCTCGGCGGCCCGCGCGCTCTCGTTGGCGTCGTAGTAGGACACCACCCGGCCACCGATGGCGATGTCCAGGTCGGCCGCGAGCCGCCGCAGCCGGCGGGTGTCCTCCGCGGCGATCACGTCGGCCGCGGCGAGCACCTCGCGCAGCCGTGGGGACGCGTCTTTGGGCTGGCCGATCGGGGCTCCGGCGAGAACGAGCACCCGTCCACCCTATGGGGACATGAAACATTCATCGACGAACGGCCAGATACTCCAATCCACCCGCGAGCCGTGTCCTCAACGGGGACTCACCAGTAATCTGTCGGCGTGGCCGTGACCGACTATTCCCACAAGGCGTTCGAGCAGCCGGAAGAGGGACCACAGGACGACGCTCCCTCGGTTTCCCTGCGCGACCGGCTCGTGCCGCCCATGCCCGGCAGCGCCATGTGGGGCTGGCTCGGCCCCATCCTGGTCGCCCTCTTCGGCGGATTCCTGCGGTTCTACCGCCTGGGCACGCCGCACGCCGTCGTCTTCGACGAGACCTACTACGCCAAGGACGCCTTCGCCACCATCAAATACGGTGTCGAACGGCAGTTCGTCGACGGCGCGGACAAGCTCCTGCTCGCCGGCAACGAGAACATCTTCAAGCACTGCGGCTCGGTGAGCGAGTGCGCCTCCTACGTGGTGCACCCGCCGGTCGGCAAGTGGCTGATCGGCGTCGGCGAGCTGATCTTCGGAGCGAACCCGCTCGGCTGGCGCTTCACCGCCGCTCTGCTCGGCACGCTGTCCATCCTGATCCTCGCCCGCACGGCCCGCAGGATGACCCGCTCGACGCTGCTCGGCTGCGCGGCCGGTCTGCTGCTGTCGCTCGACGCCCTCCACTTCGTGCTGTCGCGTACGGCGCTGCTGGACATCTTCCTGATGTTCTGGGTGCTCGCCGGGTTCGCCTGCCTCGTGGCCGACCGGGACTGGTCCCGCAGCCGGCTGGCCGAGTGGCACGAGGCGGGGTCGCCCGCGGAGGGGCCGCGGCTGGGCCTGCGGCCCTGGCGCCTGGCCGCCGGGTTGTGCCTCGGCCTGGCCATGGCCACCAAGTGGACCGGCGGCTTCTACATCGCCGCCTTCGCGATCATGACGCTGCTGTGGGACGCGGGCGCCCGGCGGGCCGTCGGCACGCCCCGGCCGTACGGCACGGTCATCCGCCGCGACCTGCCGCTCGCCACGGCGTGGATGGCGGCCGTCCCGGTCCTCACCTACATCGTGTCGTTCACGGGGTGGTTCGTCACCGACAAGGGCTACGGGCGCAACTGGGACCAGGCGACCTCCAGCGGCCCGGTCTACTTCATCATCGACTCGCTCCGCTCCTGGTTCGACTACCAGAAGCAGGTGCTCAGCTTCCACACCGGTCTGGAGTCGAGCCATCCGTACCAGTCCGAGCCGTGGCAGTGGCCGCTGCTGCTGCGCCCGGTGGCGTTCTTCTACGAGTCGCCGAAGAACTGCGGCGCCGACTCCTGCTCCTGGGCGGTGCTCGGCACCGGGACGCCGGTCATCTGGTACGCCGGTCTGATCGCGCTCATCGGCATGATCGCCTGGTATGTCGCGACCCGCGACTGGCGGGCGGGCGCGGTGCTGCTCGGCTACGCCGCCGGATGGCTGCCGTGGTTCTACTTCGCCATCGCGGACAACCGGACGATGTTCATGTTCTACGCGATGCCGATGGTGCCGTTCATGATCCTCGCACTCGTGCTGGCCTGCGGGTTGATCATCGGCAAGGAGGATCCGGCCCGGCCCAACCGGCGCGTGGTCGGCACGGCCGTGGTCGGCGCGTTCGTGCTCCTGGCCCTGGTCAACTTCGGCTGGCTCTATCCCGTGATCGGCGCCGAATCCGTCCCGTACGAATCCTGGCACGCGAGGATGCTGTTCGACTCGTGGATCTGACACCCCCGTATCGTTGGGCGCGTACTGTGCGCCCTATGGTGCACCCAGAGGGGGGGTGGTCGCGAGTGATGCCCGGTCGTCGTCAACGATGGGGTCGATACGGCAGACTGCGGGTCATGCCCGCACCTGACGTCGCCGCGCTCCTCGCCCTGCTGGAGCGCTCCGAGCCGGACGTCGCCGAGCCCGCCCGCGTCGCGGTCGAGTGGCTCGCCGGCGGCGAGGCGCTGGAGACCATCAGCCAGTTCGACGTGTGCGAGTTCCTCTGGTACACGCTGCCGATCAAGGTGCCGGGCGACCAGGCGACCATCGCCAGGGCGCTCGGCCGGTTGCTCAGGCTCGCGGGCATGGAGCGTTACGCCGCCCTGTGCGACTCCCCGGCCACCGCACGCATCCTGATGACGTACGCCAGGGAGGGCGAGGAGGCCGGGGCCGCGGCCTACCACCGTGAGCTGGAGGCCACCGGGGTGCTGCCCCCGGACGTCGCCGAGCTGTCATGGAGCTCGATCATGGGGCCGGAGGAGCTCGGGGCGCACGTCGCGTGCGCGGCCGCCCTGGAACTGGCCATCGTCACCGGCGACCCGGTGGACCGCGAGGAGCTGACCCGCCGGTGGCTCACCGCGCCCCGCCCGGAGCTGGGCGGCGACTGCTGGCTGCACCGGGTGCACGGCGAGCGGCTGAACCGCTGGGTGCTCGGGCGCGGCACCGCCCGCCGCGAGCTCGCCCAGCCCTTCGAGGTGCGGCTGCACGCCCCCATCGCGGCTCCGGACGAGCCCCACCTGGAACCGCTGCGGTGGCTGCTCGGCCTGGCCCGCACCGGGGTTCGCCTGACCGAGCGGCTCAACGTCGGGCGTGCCGTGGCCGCCGAGGCGGCCGACCGGTTCGGCTGGGGCAATCCCACCAGGCCGGGGGCCGTACGCGGCGAGGCCGACGTGCCCGCGCTCACCGAGCTGCGGCAGATCGCCGTACACGATCTCGGGGCACTGCGGCGCAGCGGCCGGAGGCTGGTGCTCACGACCACGGGCAGAAACCTGCTGGACGACCGCGCCGCCATGTGGGACGCGGCGGCGCCCACGCTGCTCGTCCCCGCGCCCGGGGAGCACGACTTCGAGGTCTCCATCCGCGAGTCGGCGCTGATGATCCTCGTGGACGGCGACGTGGTGCGCGACGGCGACCTGCGCGCCCGGATCGCCGAGGTGGTCAACGGCGAGGGCTGGCGCGCCACGGACGGCGGCCGGGTCGGCGGCGCCGACCTCACCGGCCCGCTCTCCCGGCTCCGCCACCGCCTCGACGCCCTGGGCCTCGACACGCTGGGCTTCGACACTCAGGGCGCTGGCGCTCAGGGCGCTGACGCTCCGGGCCTGAACGCTCAGGGCCCCGGCGCTTCGGGCGCCGACGCTTCGGGCCTCGTCGGCCCCGAGCCGGGGGCCGCGGCTCAGGAAGGCCAGGCGACGGCTTCGGCGCCGCGGGCGACGGGTTCTGCGCCCGAGGGCACGCGCCGCGAGCCCGTGACGCGGGTGGCGGGCGACGACGCGCCGTGGCGGCTCACGGACGCCGGGCGGCGCGCCGCGCTGGCCGCGCTGCGCGCCCAGGCCCTGCGGCCCCGCCAGTACGCCGGCCTGGGCTGAACGCACTCCACCGACCTCGGCCGACCCGGCCTTCCGCCGTCCGAAGCGGTGCCGCGTACGCCGCCAATGGCGGGCACCGGGCGCGGACGGCGGCAGGCCCCGGGGAGGCTTCAGGCGCAGACTGAGCCGTTGAGCCTGAACTGCGCCGGGGTCGGGTTGACTCCCGTGTGAGTGCCGTTGAAGCCGATGGTGATCGAGGCGCCGGCAGTGAGGTCCTTGCCCCAGGCCGGGGCCTCCGCCGTCACCTGTGTGCCGGTCTGGGACCACGTGGCCACCCATCCCGAGGTCACCTGCTGGCCGGTGTCCGGGAAGGTGAACGTGAGCCGCCAGTCCCTGACGGGCTGGGTGCCCGTGTTGGTGATCGAGATGTTCACGGTCATCCCGCTGGACCAGGGGTACGCCTGGTAGGTCACCCGGCAGGCGCCCTGGGCCGGGACCGACGGCGAGGTCGTGACGATGACGTCGTTGTGGACCCGCACCGTCACGCTCTCGGACGCGGGCCCCACCGCGCCCTTCGTGTCCACGGCCACGACGTGCAGCTCGTGGTCCTCGTAGGGGACGCCGTAGGGCGGCCACGGCAGGGCGAAGGTGCCCTCGGTGGCCGCGGGCTGGAAGGTCGCCACGTTGGTCGTGCCTTCCCTGACGTAGTAGCAGGCGATGCCGTCCTCGTCGGTGGCGGGCGCCCAGCGCAGGGTGACCGAGTTCAGGAACACGTGGACGACCTCGGGCGTCCCCGGGGCGCTCGGCGGCGTGTTCTGCGGCGCCGCCGAAGAGGCCGGGCCGGTGTTGCAGGGCATCGCCGACGCGGCCGCCAGCAGCGGCGTCGTCACCGTCGCGGCTCCCGCCCCGGTCTCTGCCGCCAGCGGCGCGAACAGCGCGGCGGCCGCCAGGAGCACCGCCGTGAGCCAGGCGCTGATCTCCTTCTTCGATCTCATCGTCCGCATCCCTCGTGTCGATCGGCGGTCCCGGGGACGGCGATCGTCCACAGCGGAGGGCGGGCCGGTCAACGTACGCCGGAGCGGCAGGCCGTACGCGCCTGGTGGGCGGGGCACGGCGCTGCAACTTTCATCCGCGGCCTTCGAGGACCTCCAGGTAGTGGGCGTTGCGCATGATCCCGAGGATGTTGCCGAACGGGTCGGCGACCGAGGCCGTGACGAACCCGGGGCCGCGCTCCGTGGGCGACTCGTGCTGTTTCGCGCCCATCGACAGCAACCTGTCCGGCCGTCCCGGCTGCGCCACCGGATCGAGGCCGTGCGCGCCGCGACGGTCGCGGTGCCGGGGCACGGCCCCACGGTGGACCCCGAGACGCTGATCTCGATCGCCGCGGCCGTCCGCGACCACGAGACCCTGCGGTTCGACTACCTCGGCCACCGAGGCGGCGAGGGACGCCGTACGGCCGAGCCGCACCGGCTCGTCTTCACCGGCCGGCGCTGGTATCTGCCGGCCTGGGACGTCGACCGCGACGACTGGCGGACCTTCCGCGCCGACCGGATGCGGCTCCGCGTCCCGAACGGCCCCCGCTTCACCCCGCGCGAACCGCCCGAGGACGGCGCCGCCGCCCACGTCGTACGCGGAGCGGGCTCGGCCGCCTGGAGGCACCGGGCCGTCGTACGGCTGCACGCGCCCGCCGATGTTGTGGGCGCGCGGCTCACCGCCGCGGCCGGGCTGCCGCGCGCCGACGGCGCGGACGCCTGCGTGCTGGAGACCGGCGGCGACTCGCTCCACAACCTGACCGCCTTCCTCACCGGGCTCGACGTGCCCTGCACCGTGCTCGACCCGCCCGAGCTGCGCGATCATCTGCGCGCGCCGGCCGGACGCTACCTCGACGCGGCGGGCGGACGGCGAGCGGATAACGTGTGAGGTCATGCCGGACGAGACATCCGCCGCAGGCGACGACATCCGACGCGTGACCGCGTTCTGGCGGGAGCTGGGCCTGCCGGGCCTGATCGACGTCCACACCCACTTCATGCCGGAACGCGTCCTGACCAAGGTGTGGGCCTACTTCGACTCCGCCGGGCCGCTGGTCGGCCGGCCCTGGCCGATCGCCTATCGGCTGGCCGAGGACGACCGCGTCGAGCGGCTCAGGGCCTTCGGCGTGCGGGCGTTCACCTCCATGCTCTATCCCCACAAGCCGGGCATGGCGGAGTGGCTGAACGACTGGGCCGCCGGTTTCGCCGCCCGGGTGCCCGGTTGCCTGCACACGGCCACGTTCTTCCCCGAGCCCGGCGCCGGGCGATACGTCGCGCAGGCCATCGAGCGGGGCGCCCGGGTGTTCAAGGCGCATCTCCAGGTCGGCGCGTACGACCCGAACGACCCGCTGCTCGACGACGTCTGGGGGCTGCTGGAGGACCACGGCATCCCGGTCGTCACGCACTGCGGGTCGGGCCCGGCCCCCGGGCCGTACACCGGGCCGGAACCGATCGCGGCCCTGCTCTCCCGGCATCCCAGGCTGCCGCTCGTGATCGCCCACATGGGCACGCCCGAGTATGCCGAGTTCCTCGATCTGGCCCTGCGGCATCCGGCGGTCTTCCTGGACACGACGATGGCCTTCACCGGCTTCACCGAGGAGACCGCGCCGTTCCCCAGGGAGGCCGTCCCGCTGCTGCTGGAGCTGCAGGACCGCGTCCTGCTCGGCACCGACTTCCCCAACATCCCCTATCCGTACGGCGAGGCGCTGACGGCCCTGGCCGACCTGGACCTGGGAGACGAGTGGCTCCGCGCGGTCTGTCACGACAACGCCGCCAAGATCTTCGGCCTCGGTCAGGCCGAGGACATGACCTCATAGGTCATGCCGCGCTCCCGGGGGTCTTGAGCGTGCCGTGCAGCAGGATGTCCACGAGCTCCTCCGGGGACGCCTCCACGCCGCCGGAAGCGGCCTGAGGACGGACGAAGAGCATTCCCATGAAGACGGAGGCGATCTTCTCGGGCTCCAGGCGGAGCGCCGCCCGGTCGGGTTCGATCAGCTCGACCATCGCCTCGTGGATCGCCCTCATCGAGGCCTCCCTGCCTCGCGAGGCGCCGCCGCCTCCGGGCCTGCCTTCCTGGGCCCGCCCGCCGCTTTGCGGGGCCTGCCCGACGCTTTCCTCGCCCTGCCGTCCGCGGCGTTCGAGGCGGTGGCCGGGGCCGTGGAGGGCGCCGATCACGGCTCCCATGCGTTCCAGGTGGGCGCGCAGCGCCTCAACCGCCTGCGCCAGCCGGTCGGCGAGCGGGTCGTCCAGGGAGATCGAGGCCAGCTCGCGCAGCACGTGACCGGGGTCCGTCGCCTCGGTCACGCACGCGTCGAGCAGCTCGTCCTTGTCGGCGAAGACCCGGAAGACGGTGCCCTCGCCGATTCCGGCGGCCCGGGCGATCTGGCTCGTGGTGACGGCGGCGCCGCGCTCGGCGACCAGCGGAAGCGCGGCGGCGACGATCATCGCCCTGCGCTGCTCGGTGCTCATGGCCGGCGCACGCCGGCGGGGAGTGGTGTCCGTCATGCCCTCAACGTACGGAGTGAGCACTCACTCCGTCAAGCGCGATGTTCAGCACGGCTCACTGGGGTCGTTCTCACCGGGGA
This sequence comes from Microbispora sp. CSR-4, assembly GCF_008033685.1. NCBI lineage: Bacteria > Bacillati > Actinomycetota > Actinomycetes > Streptosporangiales > Streptosporangiaceae > Microbispora > Microbispora sp. CSR-4. The sequence goes on along the minus strand of NZ_VJVX01000075.1, from coordinate 16,880 downwards.
CGCCGTCGCCGGCCCGGGCCGCCATCGTCGGGTCGCAAACGGCCGGGAGGCGCAGGACGAAGCGGGCGCCGACCGGGCTGTCCTCGATTTTCAGGCTGCCCCCGTGGGCCTCCGCGATCTGGCGGGCGATCGACAGCCCCAGCCCCGCGCCTCCGGCGTTCCTGCTGCGTGCCGTGTCCAGCCGGGTGAACCGGTCGAACACGATCTCGCGCTTGTCCTGATCGATGCCCGGCCCGTCGTCGCCGACCTCCAGCACCGCGGTGCCGCGCCCCTCGCCGGCCTCGTGCCGTACGGACACGGAGACCTTCGACCTGGCATGCCGTTCGGCGTTGTCGAAGAGGCTGGTCAGCAACCGGGCGAGGCGCATCCTGTCGCCGGCCACGATGGCGCCGGGCTTGAGTGCGCATTCGTACCGCTTGGTCTTCTGCGCGCGTCCCCGCAACTCCGCGGCCACGAGCACGGCCAGATCGATCCTGGCCTGTTCGCCGTAGGCACCGTGCTCCAGCCGCTCGATGGTCAGCAGGTCGTGCACGATCGCCTCCAGCCGCTCGAGACTGGGCAGGATGGCCTCGCCCAGCTGGGACACGCTGGTCTCCTCCGGCGCGAGGAGACCGTCCTCCACCTCGGCGCGCATGGCCGCTATCGGCGTACGCAGATCATGGGAGGCGTTGGAGACGAACTGGCGCTGATGTTGCAGCGCGCTCTGCACCTGCTGTAACGCGCCGTCGAGCCGGCTCAGCGTATGGTTGACGCTCTCGGCCATCGCCCGGATCTCGTCTCGCGCGGGCGGCATCGGCACCCGGCGGCTGGGACAGGTCTCGTTGATCTCATCCAGTTCCGTGCGGATGGCGTCGACCGGCCTGAGCGATGCCCGCACGTCCCGGTAACCCAGATAGGTGATGGCCGCGGCCAGCGCCGCCGCGCTCAGTCCCACCAGCGAGGCCAGCCAGGGATCGACCCACGGCGGCACCTGCGGGGCCGCGCTGTAGACCAGCCATCTCTCGCCGCTGCGGTGCGCCCACTGGGCCACGACGACGTTGCATCCGGGGGCCGCGAAGTCATCGCCGCACACGACACGACTGATGCTGTTCCTGGTGTCCGGCGGAATGAAGCTCGCCATTCTCGGCTTGCCACGCATATTCGCGGTCGCGGCGACCACCCGGCCGGACGGGTCGACCACCTGGAGATCGCGGCTCTTGTAGACGTCGAGCGGGTAGGTCATCTGCCCCCGCTCGATCTGGACGGCCACGCGGCCGCCCGCCGCCGAGATCTCCCTCTCGACGTCGTCACTGACGTAATGATGGATGCCCGTCATTATGGACAGGGCCAGCAGCGCGCACAGGAAAGTCGCCATCACCCCGGTGAACAGAGTGATGCGAAACGTGATGGAGAAACGGTCGTGCAGGCGCATCCTCCCCCCTCCCGGCCAGTGGACCATATGCGGTGGAAAGAACCGGAAAAGAAATGCCTGTCCTATATCGGTAGGCCGCCAGGGCCCCTCCACGTCTCCGGCGGAACACCAAGATTTCCCCGTCTCTCGTCCGCGCGTCCCCCTGTGCGGGCTCCCACGGCAGCTCGGACGGCGATAAAAGCGTCTCCAGCGTCGCACCCTGCATGGCCGGGTAGCGATTCGCCCCTCCTGATCGGGTGTGTCATCCCGGGAGCGCGCAGGCCCACAAAATCGAGTACGACGTACTCAGTTTCCCTCATCTCAACCATGTCGCAGTGATTCGACAGCAGGGATTCGGCAAGCGGGGAGGGGCCCATGGGCGGAAGAGCGCTGGTTCTCGGCGGCGGGCCGACCGGGATCGCCTGGGAGGCGGGTGTCTCGCCGGCCTGGCCGAGCAGGGCATCGACGTACGCGACGCCGGCCTCATCGCGGGCACCTCCGCCGATGCCGTGGTGGGAGCTCAGATCGCCGCGGGCCTCCACCCCGAGAAGCCGCTGGAGGCACAACTCGTGTACGGCGAACGCCTCGCGAAACCGACCGCCATGGGAGTAATAGGCCTGATTTGGTCGCTGAAGAGGTCAAAGAGCCCCCAGGAGTTCGGCGTACGAATGGGGCGTATTGCGCGAACTGCGGTCACGCCGCCCGAAGAGGAGCACATCGCGGAGATCGGGCGCCGGCTCGGAGACGTCCGCGGCTGGCCGAAAAACGCGCTTTCTGATCCCCGCCGTCGACGCCGGCTCGGGAGAACCGGCCGTCTTCGACGCGGAAAGCGGGTCGATCTGGTGCACCCGGTCGCGGCAGGTACCGGGCCAGGCATCCGGCCACCGGTGTCGATCAGCGGGCGCGCGTACATCGACGACCCGTCGCGCCGCGCACCCGCGGCCATGGCCGGCAAGGCCGAGGGCATCCGCGTGGCCGCCGAGGCCGCCCACGTGTGGAACGACCCTCCGTACTGGAACACGACCGGGCAGGAGATGAGCCATCCAGGACGTGGCAGAGGCAGCGGAGAGGCCCGGCAGATGGATCACCTGCCGGACCTTCGTCGTGGTGAAGCTATAGGGATGTGAACCCCCTGGTGCCGGCCGGCTCCGGACGCGGACGGCCGAAGACCAGCGCGGGCATCAGCCGGCCGCCGAACACCGTGGTAGCCGGATCGCCGGCCTGGACCGCGACGACCGCCGCCGGCATCACCAGGCAGGCGGGGGTGTAGAGGAACAGGTTGAGCCAGTAGAACGGCATGCCGGTGTCGGCGCCGATGCCGAACGCCCACACCAGGCCCGCCGCCCCGCGCAGCAGCACCCCGCAGCCCACCGCGAGGGTGACCAGCGAGGCGGGCCTGCCGCCTCGTCCGCGTGAGCGGGCCACCACCGCGGCGGCGCCCGTGGTCAGCGCGGCGACCAGCGGGATCAGCACGGGCGGGGTGAAGGGCACCTCCATGTTCAGCACGGCGAGAGACAGGGCCCTGACGTCGTGGGCGGGCCAGGTGCGGCCCGTCGTCCAGTAGAGGTGTGCCGCCGCGTCGGTGAGCAGAACTCCGGCGACCAGGTTCGCGAGGCGCTTTGCGCGTTCGAGTGTTCACACCCTGGAGGAGGGGCCGCCCGCCGAGGAGGTTCCATGGAACCTTCCGGGCCTTCGCCTCCTCTGAAAGGACATGACCATGTCCTCGTCCTGGCCTGTCGCCGAGCTCGACCCGGTGCGGCGGCTGCGCGTGCTCGCCTCCGCGATCGCGGGCGCGTACGTCAGCGAGCGCACGATCCCGGCCCCCTTCGACGTGGTGTGGGGCATCGCGAGCGATCTGGAGAGGAGCTTCGGCACCTTCGAGCCCGACATGAGGGGCCTGACCATCGACGCGGACCTGGGCGGGGGCCGGCTCGTGGCACGGGCCCGCAGCAGGTATGGCATGCGCGCCCGTTTCGACGTGGATCTTCAGCCCGGCTGGTGCTGGATGCAGAGCCGCTTCCTGCTCATCGGCCTGGCGGCCACCGCCGTGCCCGGTGGCACCCTGGTCGCCCAGACCGGCGGCGTCCGCGTCCCCGGGCGCGCGGCGCTGATCCCCATCGGCGTACGCGCCGCGGGCGAGCGCGCCCTGGCCGCCCTCGCTCTCCAGGCCGGGCAGACCGCCCGATGACCGCGCACGACACCGCCGCCCTGGTGGTGGCCGCCCAGCGCGGCGACACCGTGGCGATGAACGACCTGCTCAAGGAGCTCACGCCCTACCTCGGCCGGATCTGCGGCCCGATCGCGCTGGACGCCGGGGCCGACGCCGCCCAGGAGGCGCTGATCGCGGTCTTCCGCAACCTGCGCACGCTGAAGGAACCCGCCGCCCTGTACGGCTGGGTACGGGCGATCGCCGTACGGGAAGCGGTGCGGATCGCCAAGCGGGAGGGCCGCACGGTGGCCGCCGAGCTGACCGAGCTGCCCTCCCCGGTCGACGTCGAACGCGCCGCCGACATCAGGGACGTGCTGGGGCATCTGTCCCCCGAACACCGCGCGGTGCTCGTGCTGCGCGACCTGGAAGGGCTGGAGGAGAGCGCGGCGGCCCGGTTGCTCGACGTGCCGGCCGGCACGGTCAAGTCGCGCCTGCACCGGGCCCGCGAGAGCTTCAGGCGGGTCTGGCAGTCATGACCAGGTCCGGACCACATGCGAGCTGCAGGCGTGGTGGGACCGGTCCCTGCAGGAGCGCGTGGAGCCGGAGCGGAGCGGCAGCCGTACCGGCCCCCCAGGACGTAGCGGTAAGGCTCTGAGCAGCGAAAAGGCCCGCCAGGTGGATCACCTGACGGGCCTTCGTCGTGGTGGAGCTATGGGGATTTGAACCCCAGACCCCTTCGATGCGAACGAAGTGCGCTACCGGACTGCGCTATAGCCCCAACGACCTCGACTAGATTAGCAAACTCTGCGGGGTGTTCGCGCCACCGAATCAGTCCCCGGCCGCGCGGCGTCCGTCGGCGTACTGGTCGAAGACCTGCACACGCCTGCGCGCCTCGAACTTGATGATCTCCGCCTCGCGGGCCGCCTCGGCCAGGGCGCGGCGGCGCTCCCGCCGGCGGCGCAGGTGCTCGGCCCGCATCCGGGCGGCCCTCTCCCGCTGCTCCCTGTCCGCGCGTACGGCCACGCGCAGCACGGCGAGGTAGCCGAGCAGGAGCACGCCCGAGGGCGCGACCGCCCACCAGGGCATCACGCGTACGGCCGCGGTGACCACGGAGGCCAGCACGAGCAGGATGCTCCACAGGAGCCGCCGCCTGCGCCGGGCGAGGATCCGGGCGCGGCGGTGAGCGGCGACACGGCGGGCCCGCGCATGCCGCTCCGCCGCGACCTGGTCGGCCGTGACGGTCTCGTTGCCCGGGGCCGCGTCGGAAGCGGCGACGGCCGGCGGGGTGACGACCGTGTCGGCGTCGCCTCCGTCCGCATCCCCGTCGGAATCGTCGGCGTCATCGGCGTCGTCCGAGGCCTCCGGCGCCTCGGCGCAGTCGGCGGCGGGCCGCTCGGACAGCGTGTTCGCCTCCGCCTGCTCCTCGAACAGCTCGTCGTCGGTGTGCCGGTCCCGGCGCAGCCACATGGGCAGCAGGACGCTGAGCCACATGACGACGATGGCCAGGTAGAGCAGGGCACTACCCATGCGGCCACCTCCGGACCGCCGTACGGGCGTGCCGGAGGGCATGGTGAACACATCCGTGGCCCTGGGTCGGCGGAGAGGTGTTCACGTCACGCACCGTAGGACTGTGTGTCACTGAATGACGAGCATTCAGTCCGGTGTGTCGCGAGATCGTCAAAGCTCTTCATGTAATTCGATCCCGTGCGAACGCGCGATTTCCACAGGCCAGCGCGTGCGGGCCGCTACCGGTGGGCCAGCGGCGGCCGGGGCGGGAGGGACGGGATCCGCTTGCTCATGGCGATGCCTCCGGTGACACGGTTTCTGTCGAGTGCCACCGAGCATCACAGCGCCCGCTAGTGATCGGCTTGTCCTTCGATTGCAGCCGGCCGTACGCCGGCTCCTAACCGGGGCTGGACTCGCTGCGGCGGGCGGCCGAGTTCATGGTGCGGCGCCACTGGACGAGCAGTCCGCGGGGCACGTCCTCCACGGTCAGCGCGTAGCAGATGTGGTCGCGCCAGGCGCCGTCGATGTGCAGCTGACGCCGGCGGATGCCCTCCTCGCGGAACCCGAGCTTCTCCACGACCCTGCGGCTGGCCTGGTTCTCCGGCCGGATGTTGGCCTCGAGGCGGTGTAAACCGGTCGTGAAGAAGCAGTGGTCCACCGCCATGGCGAGGGCGGTCGGGATGATGCCCCGCCCGGCGAGCGCGCCGTCGACCCAGTAGCCCACCTGAGCGGAGCGGGCCGATCCCCACACGATCGCGCCCACGGTGAGCTGCCCGGCGAACCGCCCCTCGTACGTGACCACCCAGGGCATGGCCATGCCCTGGCGGGCCTCGCGGCGCAGCGTGCCGACCATCGAGACGTACGGCCCGAGACCGGTGCGGAACAGCGGGGTCTCGGGGTTGCTCGGCTCCCACGGGCGGAGCCATTCGGCGTTGCGCAGCCGGGTGTCGCGCCAGTCACGGACGTCACGCAGGCGCAGCGGCCGCAGCCCGACGGGCCCCTCGGCCATGGTTGCCGGCCAGCCGCGAAGTCGATCCATTCGTCAATCATCCACCGGAACACGGTCAACGCGCCACGCGGGACGCGCCGCGGTCTCGGCCGGCTGCTCAGCGGGCATGATCGCCGCCGTGGATCTGGTCGACGACGTGGGCCAGGATCGGGGTCAGCACGGCCATGCCGTCCCGTACGCCGCCGGAGGACCCGGGCAGGTTGACCACCAGAGTCGTGCCCGCCTGCCCGGCGAGACCCCGGGACAGGATCGACGCCGGCACCTTCTCCCGGTTGACCTGACGGATGGCCTCGGCGATGCCGGGAATCTCCCGGTCGAGCACCCGGCGGGTCATCTCCGGGGTGAGATCGAGGGGCGTCACCCCGGTGCCGCCCGTGGTGACGATCACGTCGTAGCCCGCGGCGACGCCCTCGCGCAGCGCGGCCTCGACGGCGTCGCCGTCCGGGATCACGCGGGGCCCGTCCACCTGGTCGCAGCCCGCCTCCTTGAGCAGGCCGGCCAGCAGCGGCCCGGACCTGTCCTCGTAGACGCCCGCGGACGCCCTGTTGGACACCGTCACCACCAACGCGCGCACGCCTTACTCCTGTCCGGGCCGGGTCCAGTGGCCCGTCTTGCCGCCCGTCTTCTCCTCGACCCGGACGTCGCTGATCACGGCCGCCGGGTCCACCGCCTTGACCATGTCCACCAGTGCGAGCGCCGCGACGGTGACGGCCGTGAGCGCCTCCATCTCGACGCCCGTCCTGTCGGCCGTACGGACCCGGGCGGTGATCTCCACCCCCTCGTCCACGACGGCGAGGTCGACCTTCACGCCGGTCAGGGCGATCGGGTGGCACAGCGGCACGAGGTCGGGAGTGCGCTTGGCGCCCATGATCCCGGCGATCCGCGCCACGCCGAGCGCGTCGCCCTTGGGCACGTCACCCGCGCGGAGCACGGCCACCGCCTCGGGCGACAGCAGCACGCGCCCGGTCGCGACGGAGGTGCGCGCGCTCACGTCCTTCTCGGAGACGTCCACCATCCGGGCGGCGCCCGACTCGTCCACGTGAGTCAGCTTCGCAGTGCCGTCATTCACAGGGGTATCACCTCCACCTCGGCGCCCTCGGGCAGCGAGGTCTCGTCCTCCGGCACCACGATCAGCGCGTTCGCCCCGGCCAGCGCCGCGAGCTGGTGCGAGCCCTGCCCGGTCACCGGTGCGACGCTCTCGCCCGTCAGCACGGCCCGCAGGTACGACCGCTTGCCCGCCGGGGACCGCACCGGCCCGGTGAGGGCCGCGCGCGCGGTCGCGGGCGGCCCGGCCGGAAGGCCCTGCATCGCCCGCAGGGCCGGCTTGACGAAGAGCACGAACGACACGAACGACGAGACCGGGTTGCCGGGCAGCGTGAAGATCGGCACGCGGTCGGGCCCCACGACGCCGAAGCCCTGCGGCATGCCCGGCTGCATGGCGACCTTCTCGAAGGTCACCGTGCCCAGCGGCGACAGGGCCTCCTTGACCGGCTCGTACGCCCCCATGGAGACGCCGCCGCTGGTGATCACGGCGTCGGCCCGCACGAGCTGGGCGTCCAGCGTGTCCATGAACTCCTTGGGGTCGTCGGTCACCGAACCGGCCCGGAACCCCTGCGCCCCCGCCTCGCGTACGGCGGCGGCGAGCATGAAGCTGTTGGACTCCCAGATGCGGCCCGCGCCCAGCGGGGTGCCGGGCTCGCTGAGCTCGGCACCCGTGGACAGCACGACCACCCTCGGCCGGGGCCGCACCAGCACCCGGCGGCGGCCCACCCCGGCGAGTATGCCGATCTGGGCGGGCCCGATCCTGACGCCCTCGCGGAGCACCACGTCGCCCGCCCGCACGTCCTCGCCCGCCCGCCTGATCGCGTTGCCAGGCGGGGCCGGCCTGTCGATCCGTACGCGGGCGGTGCCGCCGTCGGTCCACTCCACCGGAACGACGGCGTCGGCGCCGGTGGGCACGGGCGCCCCGGTCATGATGCGGGTGACCAGGCCGGGGCCGAGGGCGTTCAGCCCGCCGCCCCCCGCCGCGACGTCCCCGATCACGGGCAGCGTGACGGGCGCGGCGGCCACGTCCTCGGCCCGTACGGCATAGCCGTCCATGGCCGAGTTGTCGAACGGCGGCAGCGGGACGGGCGAGGCGACGTCCTCGGCCAGCACGGCGCCGAGGGCGGCCTCGATCTCGACCTCCAGCGGTGCGAGCGGTCGCACCACCGCGAGGATGTCGGCGAGATGGCGGTCGACGGGTTTCATCGGCTCACTGTCCGGACTTGTCCAGGAACTCCCGCAGCCACGGCAGGAACTCGGGGGCGAGGTCGTCCCGGTTCGCGGCGAACTGCACCACGGTCTGCAGATACTCCAGCTTGTTGCCGGTGTCGTAACGACGGCCGCGGAACAACACGCCGTGCACCGGACCGCCCTCCTCCGGGCCCATCGATGCAAGGGTGCGCAGGGCGTCGGTGAGCTGGATCTCGCCGCCGCGTCCCGGCGGGGTGCGCTCCAGCACGTCGAACACGGCGGGGTCGATCACATAACGGCCGATGACGGCCCAGTTGGAGGGCGCCTCGTCGGCCGGGGGCTTCTCCACGAGGTCCGTGACGCGGACGACGTCGTCCTCGTCGGTCGGTTCGATGGCGGCGGCGCCGTACAGGGAGATCTGCTCGCGCGGCACCTCCATCAGCGCGATGACGCTGCCGCCGTAGGTCGCGCGCGCCTCGATCATGCGCTTGAGCAGCGGGTCGCGGGGGTCGATGATGTCGTCGCCGAGCAGACAGGCGAACGGCTCGTGGCCGACGTGCTGCTTGGCGCACAGGACGGCGTGGCCGAGACCCTTCGGCTCGCCCTGCCGCACGTAGTGCATGGTGGCGAGGTCGACGGGCTCCTTGACCTGGTTGAGCCGCTCTTCGTCGCCCTTCGCGCGAAGAGCGTCCTCAAGCTCGTACGCTACGTCGAAGTGGTCCTCGATCGAACGCTTGTTGCGGCCGGTCACCATGAGGACGTCCAGCAGTCCGGCGGAGACGGCCTCCTCCACCACGTATTGGATGGCCGGCTTGTCGACGATGGGCAGCATCTCCTTGGGGGTCGCCTTCGTGGCGGGAAGGAAGCGGGTGCCGAGACCCGCGGCGGGCACGACGGCTTTGGTCACGGGATCGAAGTCAGCCATGAGTAGACACTAACGGAGCAGTCTTTGGACAAGATGAACCTGCGTCGGCGTATATTGCGCGGCCGCTCGGAGCTCGATCCCGGGACGTTGCGCGAGTCGTCGGCGGCCATCAGGGAGTTACTCCTCGACCAGCCGTGGGTGCAGATGGCGGGCCTGGTGGCCTGCTACTGGTCGACGGGCACCGAGCCGGCCACGCAGGGACTGATCCTGGCCCTGTGGAAGCACGGCGCCACGGTGATGCTGCCGGTGCAGCGCCCGGACGGCGACCTCGACTGGGCGGTGTACGACGGGCCCGACTCCCTGGTCCCCGGTCCGTACGGAATCATGGAGCCGGTGGACGTCCGGCGCGGCGTCGACGCGATCCGCACCGCCGCGCTGGTGATCGCGCCGGCCCTCGCCGTCGACCGGGTGACCGGCGTACGGCTCGGCCGCGGCGGCGGGTTCTACGACCGGGCGCTCGCCCGCGTCGGGCCGAATGTGCCAACGGTGGCGCTCCTGCACGAGGGCGAGTTGCTGGAGGGGGTTCCCGCCGAGCCGCATGACCAGCGCGTCCGCTTTGCTGCTCTTCCCAGCGGAATCGCCCGCTTGGTACAGATATGACAAGATTGACATAAGAGACGGCGAAGGGAGCGGATCGGTCTGAACGTCTGGCTGCTCCTGTCCGCCGTCGTCGTCATCGCGGCCATCGCGTCCGTACGGATCGCGCATCGCACCGGCCTTCCCTCGCTGCTCCTCTATCTCGGCCTCGGGCTGCTGCTCGGCGAGGGCGGCCCCATCGGCATCAACTTCGACAACGCCCAGATGGCCCAGCAACTCGGCCTGGTCGCGCTCGCCGTGATCCTCGCCGAGGGTGGTCTCACCACCAACTGGAAACACGTACGCGACGCCGTCCCGACGGCGCTCGTGCTCGCCACGGTCGGAATCGCGGTCAGCGTCGTCGTGCTCGCGGCGGGCGTCGCCGTCCTGCTCGGCATGGAATGGCGCATGGCGCTGCTGCTGGGCGCGTTCCTGGCGTCGACCGACGCGGCGGCCGTGTTCTCCGTGCTGAGACGGCTGCCGCTGCCGCCCCGGCTCGCCGGGATCCTGGAGGCCGAGTCGGGCTTCAACGACGCCCCGACCGTCATCCTCGTGATCATGCTGAGCGCGGGCTCGTCGTTCGAGCTCTCGCTGCCGCACATCCTGCTGGACACCACCGTCGAGCTCGTCATCGGCGCGGCCGTCGGTCTCGCCGTGGGCCCGGCGGGGGTGTACGCGCTGCGCCGGGTCGCGCTGCCCGCCTCCGGCCTCTACCCGATCGCGGTGCTGGCGCTGGCGTTCATCACCTACAGCGGGGCGACCCTGCTGCACGGCAGCGGGTTCCTCGCGGTCTACCTGACCACGCTGGTCCTGGGCAACGCCAGGCTCCCCCACCGCGCCGCCACGCGCGGCTTCGCGGAGGGCGCCGCCTGGCTCGCCCAGATCGGGCTGTTCGTCATGCTCGGCATGCTCGCGGACCCGGGCGAACTGCCGGGCGTGCTCGTCCCAGCCGTGGTGTCGGGCCTGCTGCTGGTCCTGGTCGCCCGGCCGGCGTCCGTGGTGGTGTCCGCGGCGATCGCCCGGCTCCTGCGCCTCGGTGCGCTGTCGTGGCGCGAGCAGGTGTTCCTGTCGTGGGCCGGGCTGCGCGGTGCGGTGCCCATCGTGCTGGCCGCGATCCCCTGGGCCGCCGGGCTGCCGGGGGCGAAGGGCCTGTTCAACGACGTGTTCATCATCGTCATCGTGTTCACGATCCTCCAGGGGCCCACGCTGCCGTACCTCGCCAGGCTGCTCGGCCTGGCGGCGGAGGGCGAGGCCCGCGACCTCGACGTGGAGGCCGCGCCACTGGAAGAGCTGAACGCCGAGCTGCTGCAGGTCCGCATCCCGCCCGGCTCGCTCATGCACGGTGTGGAGATCTTCGAGCTCCGGCTGCCCGCGAACGCCATGGTCACCCTCGTCGTACGGAACGGGCAGTCGTTCGTGCCCACGCCGACGACGCGGCTGCTGGCGGGCGACCAGCTCCTCGTGGTCACCACGGCCGCCCAGCGGGAGACGGTCGAACGCCGCCTGCGCGCCGTCAGCCGCCGCGGCAAGCTGGCCGGCTGGTACGGCGAACGCGGCGGCTGACCGTCGTAGGGGCTGCTTTCGCGTGGCGGTCCGGGCTGAGTTTGCGCTGCGGCGGTCCGGGCGGTGGTTTGTGACGCGGTCCGGGCCGCGGTTTGCACTGCGGCGGTCCGGGCTGCGGCGGTCCGGGCTGCGGCGGTTTGGGCGGCGGTTCAGGGCTCGGTTCGGGCTGCGGACGGATCGCGGACGGATCGCGGGCGGACCGCTCGTGGATCGCGGGCGAGGCTCGGCGGGAACCCGCTGGGATCTCGGCGGGAGCCCGGCGGGTTCTCGGTGGGGATCTTGGCGAGGGATCCTGGCGCGCGCGAATGGGACGGCGCGGGGCAATAAACCGGGCTGGAGTGGCGTTTGGGCTTGTTGACTGCTTACCATTAGCAATCGACCCGGTCGAGTGCCAGTCTCAGGAGGAGCGAGTGCCTACCTACCAGTACGCCTGTACCGCTTGCGGTGAGCAGCTGGAGGCCGTCCAGAAGTTCTCTGACGACCCGCTCACGGAGTGCCCAGCCTGCCAGGGCAAGCTGCGCAAGGTCTTCTCCGCGGTTGGCATCGTGTTCAAGGGCTCCGGGTTCTATCGGACCGACAGCCGTTCTTCGAGCTCGTCCACGACCACGGCCACCACGACGACGTCGTCCTCGAAGTCGTCCGGCGACTCCGGCAAGAAGGAGCCCGCGACCTCCACGAGCTCGTCTTCGTCCTCCTCGTCGAGCACGTCGTCGTCCGGTTCGACCGCCGCCGCCTGAGGTTATCCACAGGGGCCGACGGCACGCGCCGGACGTGCGGCGCCGTTCGCTAGTGTCGGCCCATGGTCAATCGCGCAGACATCGGGGTCATCGGCGGCTCGGGGTTCTACTCCCTGCTTGAGGGCGCCGAAGAGATCGACATCACGACGCCGTACGGCCCGCCGAGTGACACGATCACCGTGGGCCGCATCGGCGACCGAACCGTCGCGTTCGTCCCCCGGCACGGCCGCGGCCACACCTTCCCTCCCCACCGCATCCCTTATCGGGCGAACATGTGGGCCCTTCGCTCCCTCGGCGTACGCCAGGTGCTCGCGCCCAGCGCGGTCGGGTCCCTGCGCCCGGAGATCGGCCCGGGCGCCCTCGTGATCCCCGACCAGCTCGTGGACCGCACGCAGGGCCGCGAGCAGACCTACTACGACGCGGGCGGGGCGGTCCACGTGTCGTTCTCCGACCCCTACTGCCCCTCCGGCCGGGCGGCCGCCGTGGCCACTGCCCGCGAGACGGGCTGGGACACGGTCGACGGCGGCACTCTGGTCGTGGTCCAGGGGCCCCGGTTCTCCACCCGGGCCGAGTCGAAGTGGTTCGCGGGGGCGGGCTGGTCGATCATCGGCATGACCGGGCACCCCGAGGCCGTGCTCGCCCGCGAACTCGCCCTCTGCTACACGACCCTCGCCCTCGTGACCGACCACGACGCCGGTGTGGAGGCCGGTGAGGGGGTCACCCACGAGGAAGTGCTGGCCTTCTTCGCCGCCAACGTGGAGCGGATGCGCACGCTTGTCGCGCAGGTCGTCGAGGCCCTTCCGGAGGAGCGCATCTGCCCCTGCGGCAACGCCCTCGACGGGATCAAGCTGCCGATCGAGCTCCCCTGACGCCGATGCGTGCCATGCCGTACGGCCCTGTCCGGCCGCGCGATCGGCGGCGGAACCGGCGGCGGAACCGGCGGCGCGCCACCGCCGCCGGGGCATCGCCCGGACAGGCGGTCCATGGGGGCCATCGGCGTGAAGCGTCCACGATGCAACCGGCCCTCGCGAGGAGGCTTGCAAGGAGGCTCGCAAGGAGGCGAGAGGCGAAACCGAGATGGTCATGCGTGATCTGAAGCGGCTGAGGACGCGCCGTCGCCGTCCGATCGCCGCCGTCCTCGCCGGTCTGGCGGTGGCCTGCGTGCTGCTGGCCGTCCGCACCCCTGACGGGGTGGAGGTCCTCGCCGCCGCCCGCGATCTCCCCGGAGGCCGTCTGGCAGCCGCCGACGTCGTGGTCGTACGGCTCCCGCCCGATGCGGTGCCCGCCGGGGCGTACGCGCCGGGCACCCCGGTCTCGGGCCGCGTGCTCGCCGGTCCATTGCGTCGAGGCGAGCTCCTCACCGACGCCCGGCTGCTCGGCTCGGGCCTGTTCCGCCAGACCCTGGCCGGGCAGGCGTACGGCGGCCAAGCCGGCGGTGGCTCGGCCGGCGGCGACCCGGCCGACGGTGGTTCAGCCAGTGGCGGCCCGGCCGACAGTGATTCGGCGGACGTCGGCTCAGCCGGCGGCGGCCCGGCCGCGGCACCAGGGGCGCCGGACCCGCAAGCCGATGCGTCGGCTGCGCGAGCGGGAACGCCAGCCATCGAACCGGGTCTGGTCGCGACGCCGGTCAGGATGGCCGATCCCGACGCCGCCCGCCTGCTGTCGCCGGGAGACGTGATCGACGTCCTGGCGGCCTTCGAGGACGGGCCTTTCCAGGCCCGGACCGTCGCCCGGGAGGTGCGGGTGATCGCCCGGCCACCCGGCCGTACGGACGGCGGCGCGCTGCTGGTGCTGGCCACGACCCCGGCGCAGGCGGCCCAGCTCGCCCAAGCCCAGGCACAGGGCAGGCTGTCGATGACCATCCACCCGCACTGACGGACTGTGCCCAGGCTGTGGAGGGGCTTTGCCCGGGCGGCGGAACGCGCCCGGGTCTTGTCAGAACGGCAGCGGGGCCGATCAGGCGGTGGTCACCTGCGGCGTGCAGGGGGCGTCCGTCGTCGCCGCCCCCGGCCTGCCGTCAGGCCCGCTGGTCACGCGTGACCTGCCAAAACGTCTCCTCGGACCCGGCGTAACGCCCGGCGCCGAGGTTGCTCGGCCGAGGGCGATCGTCAGAGTTTCGCGCCAAGTTGGGGATCGTACTCCCAGTGCCAGGGCTCGAAGGGGCTGTGATACGACCAGTCGGGGTGTATCCAGCCATACCGCTTGCTGTTGGCCTCCAGCCAGTTGAACTGGACAGACCGGAAGTTCTGCACCCCGCCGCACAAGTCGACCGCGAGCCCCAGCCCGTGGTTGCTCTTGCCCGGAGTGGCGGCGAAACCGGGCCGCCGATAGTAGATGGACTGCTGCTCGCTCAGACTGCGATAGCTGTCCGAGATGCACATCGAGGTGCCGAAGCGCTTCTTGTAAGCGATGTTGAGATCGGCGAAGGCGATCGCCGCGTCCGCCCGCAGTTCCTCCCCGGCCTGCGGCAGGGGGCACAGGATGGTCTGGGGCAGCAGGCCGTTCGGGTACTGCTCCGCCTGGCCGATCCTGGTCGGGTCGCAGCCGCCCGCCCCCTTGCTGCTGATCTTCACACCGAGTTTGATCAGCGCCTTGGTCAGCGACCGCACCAGCGAGCTGGAGCGTTTGCGCAACGCGGCGACCTGCGCGCTCAGCTGCGCCTCCTGCAGGAGGCTGGCCGCCCGGAGCTCCTGCGCCTCCTCTGCGAGCCGCTGCTGCCGTTCCAAGAGCTTCACCGCGTCGCCGAGCACGTTGTTCCGTCCGGCGACGATGTGGTCGAGGTCGGCGATCCTCCGGAGCGTCTCCGTGCCGTTCCCCGCCCTGAAGAACGGGCTGAGCCCGTCGAGCGAGGGGTCCTGATACATCGACGAGGCGAGGTCCGACAGCGGCTTGCGCATCTTGTTGAGCTCCGCCGTGGCCTGCTGGAGACTCTCCAACTTGGCCGCCAGCGCCTTCTCGACGGTGCCGAACTTCTTCTGCCGCGCCACCAGTGCCCGGTTCGCGTCCTCGATCGACTTGTACGCCTTCTGAGCCTCCCGCCGCAGCTCGGTCAGCGTGGTGGGCTCCTTGTCGAGCGTCATTACGCTTTCCCCCGCGGACGCCGTACGGACCTTCGCGGTCGTGGTGTCGGCCAAGGCCGGCGCGGCCGTGCCGTACGGTGCGGAGACGGTCAGCGAAGTCATCGCCGTGACGACCGCGATCAGCCTGGCTGATCGAGGAGATGACACGATCGATTCCCCCGTTTGCGAACTCTTGACCTGGGTCAGGGACGCACGTTACTACAGCGCCCTGTGTGCCCGAGCCCCGGTTCGCATAAGTGCTATCGACCGGACACGTCGCATTTGCGCGTTTCCCAGCTCATCGCCCGCCTTCGGGCTGGCTCTCATGCTCCCGGCAGAGCTCCCACAGCCACGTGTCCCGCCACTCCGGCTCGCACGTGAACGTCTCCTCCTCGTGAGGCTCCGGCTCCTCCGTCGGCCGGCTCGCCTTCGGCGTCGTGGCCGTGTGGATGATCCGTTGGACGGGCCGGGCGATCGGAAGGATCCGTACGACCCCCTCGTAAAGACGCGCGGGACCGGGCGGCGCGGGCACCGGGGTCGGATTCAGCAGGGGTCTCGTCCCCGCCATCGTGATCACGTGGATCCTCTGAGCTTCTCGGCCGTCCACCGTTGGTGGCATGGCGGGCCGCGCAGCAGGCGTTCCGGCGGGGGCCCGATCTCCCCCGGTCTCGGCAGTGGTCTCGGCGCGCTTCTGGTCCGCCGCCCGAGCCGGTGCCGCGCGTACGGCCGCGCTGCCCGATAACTGAGCCCGCGCCCGCTCCCCATAGCCGGTGAAGTCGGCCATGAGCATGCCCGAGGCAAGGATCGCCGGCGCGAGCAGCGCCGCGACGAGCAGCACCGATCGCAGCCTGCGCGCGGATCCACGTCGCGTTAGGGTCACGGCCAGCGACGGTAATCCCCCTCCCCTGCCCGGCGTACGACCACTTGCCATCGCTTTCCCGCAGGTCAGCCCGCCGATGACCGGCGCACCACGAAACGACACCCCTGGGGAGGCGCGAGCGGGCCCAACCTTTCGCTAGGCTTACTGGTGCACATCATGCGCCTCCGTAGCTCAGGGGATAGAGCACCGCTCTCCTAAAGCGGGTGCCGCAGGTTCGAATCCTGCCGGGGGCACTCTTTGATCAGCCAAAACGGCCCCCCACCTGGGGTTTCTCCTCATCCACTCGATGATCTGATGCAGCCGAGTGCCGCTGTAGGCAGGAGCAGGTCAGCGGTCGCGGAATATTCGCGGAATGATTCTGGGGCGTGGCGCTGCTGCTGTCGGACACTGGTATGCACTGCCGGCACGCCGACCAGGTCACCTCCTCGGCCCTGATGGCTGCTGGTTCTGGCTGGGCGCGATCTCCCACCTGCTGCCCCAGTGGCGGCGGCGCACCGTGGGTGGGGCATCTAGAACTGCGCGCGCCCCTGATTCCCCCGTCGACCTGGCGGCTCTCGGCTCTCCTCGACCACGCCAACCGCAAATGTGACTGACATCACAATGAGGGGTCGTTGCGGAGATATCGTCCGAGGTGAAGGCACCACTAAGTACGTGCACATTTCGGCCTTCCACCTGCGGTTATACGCTAGATGGATGCAGTAAGTGCTACGGCGGCTACTGGAGCGCTTTAGGCTTTGTTTGTGCACGCGGTTGAGCAATCGTCAAGACCTGTGGATCACGAGTTCCTAAGCAGCTGCTGGTGAGGGCTGATCGTCGGGGCGTTCGACGAGCTTGCCGTTGACGAAGGTGGC
>NZ_VJVX01000074.1:0-33229 GCF_008033685.1 Microbispora sp. CSR-4 | reverse complement strand
TGAGGGGTCGCGTTTGTCATCTCCGCACCGGGGCGCCCTCAACTACCCGTCCGTCCCAGGGCTGCGCCCATCTCACCAGCCGAGAACGCTTGGGCCCTGGTCCTTTCCCAGATACTCCAGCTTCTTCAAGGTCAGGGGCGGCATACCGATGCTGTCCGGATCGACGAAGCGGGCGATCGTGGTGAGCCGCTGCACCCCGTCAATCATGACCCAGCGCTCGTCGTCCGTCTCGGCAGCGTAGAAGGTCGGTAGCGGAATACGCAGCAGCATGGACTCGATCAGTCGGCTCTGTGCTTGTTGGGTCCAAATACCCGCGAACCGTTGAAAATCCGGCTGTAGATCAAGGACGTTACGCCGGATCCGGGAAAGGAGTAAATCCACCGTGGGGGTCCGTGTCGTGACGTCGATCTTCTCTGGGTCGAACGGCTCCGAGGGGCCCTCCTCGTCCTCCATCTCCCGCTCGACGCCGATGCTGTGCCCGGTCGAATCCAACTCGACCGCAATTTCCGGTTCGTTCTCGCGATCCAGTGGCTCTTCGGACATGCCCCGCCGCTCCTCCAGCAGTGATACGCCATACACGCATTGGCCGCTCCAGAGCCGATGGCGTGATCCAACAGTATCCGTAACCATGCGAACGCGAGTGGTTCTGCCGGGGCAAACCTCCAGGTAGAGCACACGAAATGCCGCAAGACGACGGACGCGCTCACCCCTAACTCGTCCCCGAACCCTCAGGGGTGGCGTCAGGGCATGCCCTGATGCGCTCATGGCCAGTGACGTGTGACGATGCTTCCGAGATGTCTGAGATGCCTAACGCCCCCGCGGCGTATCCCCGGATGGTCCGGCCCGCCTCGGGCCGGGTGGTCGCGGGCGTCGCCCAGGGCGCCGCCGCCCAGCTGCGGCTCGACCCGGTCGTGTTGCGCCTCGCGTTCGTGCTGCTCACCGTCATCGACGGGCTGGGCGTCGTGGCGTACGCCGCGCTGTGGGTGTTCACCCCCAAGGAGGAGGTGAAGGGCCGCGCGCCGGCCCGTGAATGGGGCCAGCTCGCCGCGTACGGCGTGCTGTGGCTGGCGCTGGCGGGCTTCGCGTGGATGACGGGCGCCTCCAGCGGGGGGTTCGGCACGTGGCCGATCGCGGTCGGCGGCATCGGCGCGCTGATCCTGTGGCAGCAGGCCGACCCGGGACGGCGGCAGCGGTGGATGTCGGGCGCGGTCAAGCAGGTCAGCACGACCTGGGTGCGCACCGGTATCGGCGCGCTGCTGGTGGTCGTGGGCGCGATCGGCTTCCTGGCCGCGAGCGGCGAGCTGGCCAAGGCCAGGACCGGGCTCGTGTTCACGGCGGTCGTCGTCGGCGGCATGCTGATGATCGCCGCGCCCTGGCTGGCCACGCTCATGAAGGAGCTGCAGCGGGAGCGCACCGAGCGCATCAGGCAGGAGGAGCGGGCCGAGGTGGCCGCTCACGTCCATGACTCGGTGCTGCACACGCTTACCCTGATCCAGCGCAACGCCCACGACGCGCGGGAGGTCGCCAGGCTCGCCCGGTCGCAGGAGCGCGAGCTGCGCAACTGGCTCTACCAGCCCAAGCAGGACGCCGACGCCACCCTCGCGGCGGCCGTACGGCGGGTCGCGGCCGAGGAGGAGGACGCCCACGGCGTGCAGATCGAGGGGGTCTGCGTGGGCGACTGCGAGCTCGACGAGGGCCTGGTGGCACTGCTGCACGCGGCCCGGCAGGCGATGGTCAACGCGTGCAAATACAGTGGGGCTCCGGTCGTCTCCGTCTACGCCGAGGTCGAGCCCGACGAGGTGACGGTGTTCGTCCGTGACCGGGGCAAGGGCTTCGTGCTCGACGACGTCCCCGGTGACAGGATGGGCATCCGCCAGTCGATCATCGGCAGGATGGAACGCAACGGGGGAAGCGCCCGGGTCAGGACCGAGCCGGGCGACGGAACCGAGGTCATGCTGACCATGAAGAGGGAAAAATGAAGACCGTACGCGTGCTGATCGTTGACGACCACCGGCTGTTCCGGTCCGGCGTACGGGCCGAGCTGGGTCCGTCGATCCAGGTGATCGGCGAGGCCGAGGACGTGGAGTCGGCGGTGACGGCGATCGGCGAGCTGGAGCCCGATGTGGTGCTGCTCGACGTGCACATGCCGGGCGGCGGCGGCCAGGAGGTGCTGCGGCGCGTGCTCGGCTCCGGCTCCCAGGTGCGCTTCCTCGCGCTGTCGGTCTCGGACGCGGCCGAGGACGTGATCGGCGTCATCCGCGGCGGCGCCAGGGGCTACGTGACCAAGACGATCAGCGGCGCCGAGCTGACCGACGCGATCATCCGGGTGTCCGAGGGCGACGCGGTGTTCTCGCCGCGGCTGGCCGGGTTCGTGCTCGACGCGTTCGCTTCGACGGAGGCCCCGCCCATCGACCCGGAGCTCGACTCGCTCACCCAGCGGGAGCGCGAGGTGCTGCGGCTGATCGCCCGGGGTTACGCCTACAAGGAGATCGCCAAGGAGCTGTTCATCTCGGTGAAGACCGTCGAGACGCACGTGTCGAGCGTGCTGCGCAAGCTGCAGCTGTCCAACCGGCACGAGCTGTCGCGCTGGGCCACCGCACGACGTCTGGTCTGACCCCGTACGCGCGACCCGTACGCGCGACCCGTACGCGCGAAGCCGTATGCGCGAACCCGTCCGCGCCGACCCGTCTGGTGCGATCGCCTACCGGCGTGCGACGCTCAGTGCATGGGCCGTGACGTACCCTCCGTCTCCTTCAGCCGGGAGGACCGCCGTCGCTACCGGGACAAGGTGAAGCTGTCGCTCGACGTGCTGGCCGAGATGCTGCGGGAGTCGCGGTTCGCGTTCGACCGGCCCCAGGCGGGCCTGGAGATCGAGCTGAATCTCGTCGACTCCCGGGGCGAGCCGGCGATGAAGAACGCCGAGGTGCTGGCCGCCATCGCGGAGCCCGACTGGGCGACGGAGCTGGGCCAGTTCAACGTCGAGATCAACATCCCGCCCCAGGTGCTGGCCGGCGAGGGCGGCCGCCTGCTGGAGGAGTCCGTACGGCTGCGCCTCAACCGGGCGCAGGAGCGGGCGGCGCGGGTCGGCGGGCAGCTCATGCTGGTCGGCATCCTGCCGACGCTGCGCGAGAGCGACGTCCACGAGGGGACGCTGTCGGCCAACCCCCGCTACGCGCTGCTGAACGAGCAGATCTTCGCCGCCCGGGGTGAGGACCTGCACCTCGTGATCGAGGGGGTGGACCGGCTCGACACCTACGCCGACAGCATCACCCCCGAGGCGGCGTGCACGAGCGTGCAGCTCCACCTGCAGGTCAGCCCGGAGAGGTTCGCCGACCACTGGAACGCGGCACAGGCCATCGCCGGTCCGCAGGTCGCGGTCGCGGCCAACTCGCCGTTCCTGTTCGGCAAGGAGCTGTGGCGCGAGACCAGGATCAGCCTGTTCGAGCAGGCCACCGACACCCGGCCCGAGGAGCTGAAGGTCCAGGGCGTGCGGCCGCGCGTCTGGTTCGGGGAGCGGTGGATCACGTCGGTCTTCGACCTGTTCGAGGAGAACGTCCGATACTTCCCCGCGCTGCTGCCGCTGTGCGACGAGGAGGACCCGAGGCGGGTGCTCGATGACGGCGGGGTGCCCGAGCTGCACGAGCTGCGCCTGCACAACGGCACCGTCTATCGCTGGAACCGGCCCGTGTACGACGTCTCCGACGGCGTCCCCCACCTGCGCGTGGAGAACCGCGTGCTGCCCGCCGGGCCCACGGTGGCCGACATCGCCGCCAACGCCGCGTTCTATTACGGGCTCATGCGGGTGCTCCCGGCGGCCGAGCGGACGGTGTGGACGCGCATGTCCTTCGCCGCGGCCGAGGACAACCTCCGCAACGCCGCGCGGTATGGCCTCGACGCCCGCCTCTACTGGCCCGGCATGGGGGAGGTGCCCGCCGCCGAGCTGATCCTGCGCAGGCTGCTGCCCATGGCCTATCACGGGCTCGACCTGTGGGGGGTCGACCCGGTCCAGCGCGACCGGCTGCTCGGCATCATCGAACGGCGCTGCGTGACCGGCCGTACGGGGGCGGACTGGCAGGTCAGGACGGCCCGCGCGTTCGGCGGCGACTATGAGGCGCTGCGCCGGATGACCCTGCGCTATCTGGAGCACATGCACACCAACGAGCCCGTCCACACCTGGGGCATGTGAAACTTTTCAATTCGGCTACGGTGCCCACTTTTTGCGGGCATTGATGGGTATTCGTATGGCAATGACTCGCCGAATGCTCGCCGCGCTTGTGCTCCTGGCGACCCTTGTCGTCTCCTGCGGCACGCTCACCGGTTCTCCGCCCGACCGGGCTGAGCCGGGAGACGTGGCGTCCCAGGGGGCGCCGTGCGAGAGCAACGGTGACGACTTTCCCGGCGACGTCATGCTCGCCCGGTGCCTGACCGAGTGGTTCTGGGCGCAACGCTTCCAGGAGAACGACACGGTATATCGCCCGATCACCCGCTTCGTGGCTTATCAGGGGACGGATGGTCCCGACTGTGGTGGGCAGGCGGCCGTGCCGGAAAACGCCTTCTATTGCCCGATCGGCCATTTCATCGCCTACGACGCGGTCTGGCTCAAGGCGATGTACGACCAGTTGGGCGACGGGGCGGTCTACGTCGTGATTCCGCATGAGCTGGGGCATGCCGTACAGGCCCAGGTCTTGGACAACTTCAGCTTCAACGTGCAGCGGGAGCTCCAGGCCGACTGCTACGCGGGCGCCGCGCTGGGCGGCCTCATCCAGGCGGGAGTGCTGAGAGCGGAGCAGGGCGACGAGGAGGAGCTGCTCATCAACCTCCAGGCGGCGGGCGACCCCACCGACGTCTGGTGGACTCCGGACGCCCACGGCACTCCGGAACAGCGCCAGCGGTCGTTCGCCCAGGGCTACAACCAGGGTTTGGTGACCTGCTGACTTCTCACGGCCGATCGAGTCACGGCCGGTCGAGTCACGGCCGGTCGAGTCACGGCCGGTCGAGTCACGGCCGCCTAGCTCCCGGTCGGCCTCGCGGATCTGCCGCACGCCGACGTTCGAGATCCCGGCCGTCCGGATCTTGCCTTCGTCGAGCAGGTCGCGGAGCGCGCCGACCGACTCGGCGAAGGGGACGTCCGGGTCCGTCTTGTGGAGCTGGTAGAGCCCGATCGCGTCGGTGCCGAGCCGCTTGAGCGACGCCTCGCACGCCCGCCTGATGTGGCGCGGGTCGCCGTTCACCGTCCACGAGCCGTCTCCGGGGCGGCCGCGGCCGCCCTTCGTGGCGAGGAGGACCCCGCTCACATCGCCGCCGTAGGAGGCGAGAACGCGGGCGATCAGCCGTTCGTCGTGGCCGATCTCGCCGGCGTGCCAGTGGTAGGAGTCCGCGGTGTCGATCAGGGTGACGCCCGCGTCGAGGGCGGCGTGGATCGTGGCGATCGCCCTGGCCTCGTCGGGCCTGCCCTCGACGGAGAGCGGCATGGCGCCGAGGCCGACGGCGCTCACCGGGACGTCTCCGATCAGGCGGGTGCGCACGTCCGCTCCTCCCCGGCCGGCGTCGTCTGGACGACCGATCGGACGGCCGACTGGACGGCCGACGGCAGCCAGTCGGCGACGTGCGAGAAGCGGAAGCCGAGCGCCGTGGCCCGGCCGTTGTCCATGGCATAGCCGCGGTCGAAGGAGAACGGCGAGGTGTCCTCACCGACGGCGTACACGGGCTCGCCGATGGCCGCGCACAGGTCCCGTACGTCGAGGGTCCCGTGGGAGGCGGCGTTGACCGGGCCGGTGAAGTCGGCCCGCGCGGCCCAGGCGAGGAACCGCGCGATCTCCGGCTCGTGGACGAACGACGCCGGCCGGGGGTTCTCATGCATGATCACCGGAAGTCCGGCCCGGATCCTCTGGACGTAGTGCGCGAGCCGTCCGGTGAAGTCCGCGCCGCCGAGCACGTGCGCGGTGCGGACGCTGACGAAGCCGAACGCCGCGTCACGTGTGAAGACCGCCTCCGCCTGGCGCTTGCCCTCGCCGTAGCTGGCGTCGAGGAACGCCGGGTCGTCCCACGGCAGGTCCGTCGCCACCGGCCAGGTCGCGGGATCGACCACGTCTTCCGTGTGCGGCGGGCCGTCGAGGTGGGCGTACACCTCGACGGTCGAGGTCATGACGTAGCGCGTGGTCCTGCCCGCGAACGCCCGCAGCGCCACGGCCGCCTGCACCGGCGTGTAGCAGACCTGGTCGATCACCACGTCGAAGTGGCGGCCGCCCAGGACGCGGCGCAGGGCGTCCTCGTCGTCGCGGTCGGCCCGCAGATGCGTCACGCCCTCTGGTGCCGGAGCCGATCCCCGGTTGACGACCGTGACGGCCGTCCCCGCGTCGCGCAGGTTCTCGATCAGCCGCCTGCCGAAGTATCGGCTTCCGCCGATGACGCACATCTCGCTCATGACGATCAGGGTGGTCGCGTATAGTCGTCAGCGGTAGTGGCGATCTTCTTAGCCGGTCGTTAGGAAATCTGTTGATCGACGTGCATCGGCTCGGCGTGCTGCGGGAGGTCGCCCGCCACGGCAGCTTCAACCGGGCGGCCGCCGCGCTGCGGCTCACCCCTTCGGCCGTCTCGCAGCAGATCGCCGCACTCGAACGCGGCCTCGGCGTCCCCGTGGTGCGGCGCAGCACGCGCGGAGTGGTCCTCACCGAGCCGGGGCGCATGCTCGTCGACACCGCCGAGACGATCGCCGCCGAGCTGACCGACGCTCAGGAGCGCATCGACCGGCTCTCGACCGCGCGGGCCAGGTTCACCATCGCGACGTTCGCCAGCGGGGGCCGCCGTCTCCTGCCGCCGGCGCTCAGCCGCTTCGTCGCCGAGCACCCCGAGGCCGAGCTGACGATCCTCGAACGCGAACCGGAGGACAGCCTGCCCCTGGTGCGGGAGGGCCGTGCCGATCTGGCCCTCGCCTACCACTTCGACGGGCTGCCGCCGATCCGTCCGGACGACCGCTCCGGCATGACGTGGACCCCGCTGATGACCGACCCGCTCCGGGTCGTCCTTCCTCGTACGCATCCGCTGGCCGGGCGCGCCCGCCTCCAACTGGCCGAGCTCGCCGCCGAACGCTGGATCCTCGGCTGCCTGAAGACCATGGACCTCCTGCGCCGCTATGCCGAGCTGGCCGGATTCGAGCTGCGGATCTCGTGCAGCGCCACCGACTATTTCTTCGCGCAGTCCCTGGTCACCGCGGGGGTGGGCGTCGCGCTCATCCCGGAGATCTCGCTCACGCCGGGCCCGGACGTGGTCGCGATCCCCCTTGAGGCGCCCAGCCCGTCCCGGTTCATCGGCATCGCGACCTCCCTGCGTGACCGTGGGCCCGCCCAGCCGTACGTCGACGCGCTGTGCGAGCTCCTCTCGCCGGACGGTGACGGGTGAAGCCCGCGACGGCGGCGGTTCTCGGGGTGCTCGCCGCGGCGAACGTGCTCAACAACCGGGTCGCCCGGCGGTGGGCGCCGCTGACTTCGGCGGTCGCGACCGGTGCACTGGTGCTGATCGCCCGCAGGGAGGGCGTCACCTGGCGGGAGCTGGGCTTCCGCCACGCCCGTGCCGGGGCGGTGACCGGGGGCGCGCTCGCGGCCGGCGTCGCGGCCGTCTACGCGGCGGGCGTCGCCTGCCCCCGCACCCGCGCGCTCTTCCGCGACGAGCGCGCGCTCGCGCTGTCGCGCCGCCGGGTGCTGGAGGAGGCCCTGGTGCAGGTGCCCCTTGGGACCGTGCTGCTGGAGGAGGTGGGCTTCCGCGGCGCGCTGCCCGCCCTGCTCGGCCGTTCGCTGCCGCCCGGTGCGGCCGTCGCCGTCTCGGCCGCGCTGTTCGGGCTGTGGCACGTGTTGCCCGCCGTCGACATGGCCGCGGCCAACCCCGCCCTCGGCAGGCCGGCCGCCGGGGAGACCCCGGACGAGGCCGCTCCCCAGACCAAGGCGGGACGGCTCGCGGAGACGGGACGGCTGGTGGCGGGGACGGTGGCCTCCACCGCGGTCGCCGGGCTCGTGTTCCACGGCCTGCGGCACCGCGCCGGGCTGCTCGCGCCCGCGCTGCTCCACGTGGCGACGAACTCCCTCGGGTACGCCGCCGCCCGGGTGGCCCGCCGCCTCGATCAGCCCTCGCGGGGATCGGCCAGGCCGGTCCGGTAGGCGTACGCGACCGCCTGGGCCCGGTCGCGCACCCGGACCTTGGCGAAGAGGTTGTTGATGTGCGTCTTGACCGTGGTCTCGCCGATGAACAGGGTGGCGGCGATCTC
Source organism: Microbispora sp. CSR-4 (assembly GCF_008033685.1). NCBI lineage: Bacteria > Bacillati > Actinomycetota > Actinomycetes > Streptosporangiales > Streptosporangiaceae > Microbispora > Microbispora sp. CSR-4. The sequence continues at coordinate 24,972 of NZ_VJVX01000074.1, read as the reverse complement.
GGCGTTCGACAGGCCGCGCGCGATGAGCCGCAGGACCTCCGCCTCGCGCGGAGTCAGCCCGTCGGGCGGTGTGCCGGCATCCGTGGGTGTGCCGGGCGTCCGGTCCGCGTGCCGGGCCTCGCGCGTGTGGCGCGATGCGAACCGCGACCGGTGCGGCGGTGCGGCGGCGGGGCCGGTCGTCTCGACGGGTCCCTCGGTGGTCGGCGCGGTGCCGGTGCCGCCGCCGGTGACGGTGTTCAATAGGCGGCGCTGCACGCCGGGGTCGAGCTGCGCGTCGCCGTTCATCACCGTGGTCACGGCGCGGGCGATCTCCTCGGCGTCGGCGCTCTTGGTGAGGAAGCCGCGCGCCCCGGCGCGCAGCGCGGCGAAGACCGACTCGTCGTCCGTGTAGGTCGTGAGCACGACGACCTGCGTGTCCGGGAAGCCGGTGCGGATCCTCCGGGTCGCCTCGACCCCGTCCATGCGGGGCATGCGCAGGTCCATCAGCACCACGTCGGGCCGTTCGTCCGCGACCAGGCGGAGCGCGGCCTCGCCGTCGGACGCCGACCCCACGACCTCGATGTCCGGCAGCAGACCGAGCAGCAGGACGAGCCCGTCGCGCACCACGGCCTGGTCGTCGACCACGAGCACGCGGGCGGTCACGCCGGCACCCGCAGCCTGACCCGGAAACCGTCCTCGGTCTCGCCGGCCTCCAGGGTGCCGCCCAGGAGCTCGGCGCGTTCGCGCATACCCACGAGTCCGTATCCTCCTCCGGGTGTCCCCGGTTTCTCGCTCGGGGGGTTGACCACCTCCAGCTCGCACGTACGGTCGCCGAAGCTCAGCCGTACGGTGGCGGGGGAGCCCGGGGCGTGCCGCCGCACGTTGGTGACGGCCTCCTGGGCGGTGCGGATCATCGCGAGCTCGGTCTCGGGCGGCAGGCGGCGTTCGTGCCCATGGACGACGACGTCACACGGCCTGCCGGTCGCGTCGCGGAACTCCTCGGCGAGCGTCTCCAGCGCGGCGGGCAGCGGCTGGGCGTCGTCGCGGAGCGCGGCCACGGCGCTTCGCGCCTCTTCGAGGCCCTTCTTGGCCAGCTCGCGAGCGCGTTCCACCCGGTCGAGGGCCTCCTGCGACCGGTCGGCGCGCAGCAGCAGCCGGGCGCCCTCCAGATGCACGATCTGCGCCGACAGGGAGTGCGCGAGGATGTCGTGGATCTCCCTGGCGATCCGGGCGCGTTCGGCCAGCACGGCCTCGCCCGCCTGCGCGGCGGTCGCGGCCCTGCGCTGTTTGATGGCGTAGGCGACCGCGAAGACCACGAAGACCGAGACGCACAGGCCGAGGTCGCGGTCCTGCCCCTGCGGGGCGATCGGTGGCGGCAGCAGCCCCAGGACGCTCGATCCCAGGCCCGCCAGGGCCAGCAGCAGGATGGGCAGCGACCACTTCAGCGGGTGCCGTACGGCGGCGGCCCCGACGCAGAACATGAGCACGGCGACGGCCGGGCTGCTGTCGGAGACCATGTCGAGGGCGATGCTCGCCGCGAGGGTGAGCCCGATGAGGACGGCTTCCGCCGGACCGGCGTTCCAGCGCACCGGCAGGATCGGCCGCAGCCGGATGACGACCATGAGCGTCAGCGTGACGGCGATCGCGGCGGTCAGCGTGGTGATGGCGAGCCGGTCGCCCGTCAGGCCGAATCCCGGCGGGCTGGTCGCCTGCCCGCCGACGAGCAGGGCGATCACGGCCAGCCGCAGGAACGCGCCGGCGATCGCGTTCCCGCGGCTGGACTCCCAGGCGGCCTGGACATATCCGTCACGAGTGGGCACGTCCCGACGTTAGCGGGCCGTCTGAGCGCCGGGTACGGCCGCGCCGGGGAGGGCGTTCGCCCGCCGGGCGACGACGAGGAACTGGACACCGAGGGTCACTCCGACGAACAGGAGGATGGAGTTCTGCGACGAGGCGATGCCCAGGAAGGAGGTCAGGACCATCATCGCGACCCGGACGGCGATGGAGCCCACCCAGGCGATGAGGGTCGGGACGCCGCCCTGCGACCACGCCACGCCCTGCCGGTCGCGCCACACGCGCGTCGTCATGGCCCGCAGCACGCCGAGACCGGCGGCCACGAGGAGTTCCACGACGAGCACGGCGACGCTCAGCGACATGTGATGAGCGTCGACGAGCCCGCCGCCGCTGACACCGATCAGGACCAGCACGACGGGGATGATCACCCCCTGCGGCCTGGCGACGGGCCTCGGCCTCATCTGCCGGTAGATCATGATGGCGACGACGACGAGGGCGATGAGGACGATCTGCGTGGTTTCCATGCCCACGAAAGTAGGGATGCCGGGCGCGCACCGGATCGGCGCGCGGGTGGAAAGCTGGGGTGGAAAACCGGGCGGAGCCCGGCCGTTCTCCACCCGGGGGTGGAGAACCCGTCCGCCCGGCTCAGCTCGCTCAGTCCGGCCTGTGCCGCGCACCTCGGCTCAGCCCCCCTCAGCCTGGCCTGTGCCGCGCACCTCGGCTCAGCTCGCTCAGTCCGGCCTGTGCCGCGCACCTCGGCTCAGCCCCCTCAGCCCGGCCTGTACCGCCCACCTCGGCTCAGCTCGCTCAGTCCGGCCCGGTTCGGCCTGCTCAGCCCAGTCCGGCCAGCCAGCCCGCCGGCTTGGTCCGGCGCGCCCGGCTCCGCCCGGCCCGGTTCGGCCTCGCGCAGGATGATCTCAGGCGGTGACCACCCGCTGGAACGCCTCGGCGTACGAGCCCTCGGGGAGGCCCGCGGCGGCGGCGTGGCTGGAGAGCATACCCTTGACCATGCCGTCCAGGTCGGGGATGTGCGAGGTCTGGCTCTCGTGCGCGCGCAGCGCGGCGATCTTGCGATCCACGGTCAGGGTGACGTCGACGTAGTGGTTGGGGGTCATGCCGCCGGTGAGCCACACTTCGCGTACGGTCCAGGCGTCGAGGCCCTCGTCGGCGAGCAGCTCGGGAAAGGCATAGGGGTTGCGGGCGTCGGGATAGACGGCGTCGAGGGTGGCGCCGCCGACCGCGCGGTGGTCGGGGTGGCTCGGGCTGATCCGCGCGTAGTTGCGTTCGGGGGTCGAGGTGATGACCAGGTCGGGCCGCACCTGGCGGATCACCCGGGCGATGTCCCGCCGCAGGCCGAGCGTCTGCTCGACCGCGCCGTCCCGATAGCCGAGGAAGCGCAGGTCGCTCACACCCACGCACTTGGCCGCGGCGGTCTGCTCGGCACGGCGCAGCGCCGCCATGCCGCCGTTGTCCACCGCACGGTCGAAACCGCCCGCGTCGCCATCCGTGACCAGGCAGTACGTCACCTCGGCCCCCGCCTCGGTGAACCGGGCGACCGTGCCCGCCGCGCCGAAGTCGATGTCGTCGGGGTGAGCGACGACCATCAGCACTTTCTTGATATCCGCCTCGTCCAGCACGAGCAGTCCTCCTCAAGGTCCGGCACATCACCTTAAACGTGACATGCCGGGCGAGTGGGCCCCGGATGTCGGTGCGCGGTCATAACCTAAGGAGAGTGTCCACCCGAGCCGCCACTCATCCATTGCTCGACGGCCTCAACCCGCAGCAGCGGGACGCCGTCACCCACCAGGGCAGTCCGCTGCTGATCGTCGCCGGGGCCGGCTCCGGAAAGACCAGGGTGCTGACGCACCGCATCGCCTATCTGCTGGCGGAGCGTGACGTCCAGCCGGGGGAGATCCTCGCGATCACCTTCACCAACAAGGCCGCCCGCGAGATGAAGGAGCGGGTCGACAAGCTCATCGGGCCGCGGTCGAGGGCCATGTGGGTCATGACGTTCCACAGCGCCTGCGTACGGATTCTGCGGCGCGAGGCGAAGCGGCTGGGCTTCTCGTCCAGCTTCTCGATCTACGACCAGGCCGATGCGCAGCGGCTCATGGCGATGGTGTGCCGCGAGCTCGACCTCGACCCCAAGCGTTATCCGCCGCGGTCCTTCTCCGCCCAGGTCAGCAACTTCAAGAACGAGCTGATCGACTACGAGACGGCGGCCGACCGGGCATCGACCCATCTGGAGCGGACGCTCGCCGAGGCCTACCGCACCTACCAGCGGCGGCTCACCGAGGCCGGCGCGATGGACTTCGACGACCTGATCATGCTGACGGTCACGCTGCTCCAGCTCTTCCCCGACGTGGCCGAGCACTACCGGCGGCGGTTCCGGCACGTGATGGTCGACGAGTATCAGGACACCAACCACGCGCAATACATGCTGATCCGCGAGCTGGTCGGGCGGCCCGAGGTGCGCACCGCCGACGGCGACGTGGTGCGGGAGGGTGTCGAGCCCTCCGAGCTCGTGGTGGTCGGCGACGCCGACCAGTCGATCTACGCCTTCCGCGGCGCGACGATCCGCAACATCCTGGAGTTCGAGCGCGACTATCCGGACGCGCGGACGATCCTGCTGGAGCAGAACTACCGCTCCACGCAGACGATCCTCAACGCCGCCAACGCGGTCATCTCCCGCAACGAGGGCCGCAAGCCGAAGAACCTGTGGTCCGACCAGGGGGCGGGCCCCAAGATCATCGGTTATGCGGCCGACAACGAGCACGACGAGGCCATGTTCGTCGCGCAGGAGGTCGACCGGCTCTGCGACGACCACGGTGTCTCCCCCGGCGACGTGGCGATCTTCTACCGCACGAACGCCGCCTCCCGTGTGTTCGAGGAGATCTTCATCCGCACCGGCCTGCCGTACAAGGTCGTGGGCGGGGTGCGGTTCTACGAGCGCAAGGAGGTCAAGGACCTGCTCGCCTACCTGCGGGTCCTGGCCAACCCCGACGACATGGTGTCGCTGCGGCGCATCCTCAACGTGCCCAAGCGCGGCATCGGCGACCGTGCCGAGGCGATGGTCGAGGCGTTCGCCAACCGGGAGCGCATCGGCTTCTGGGAGGCGCTGCGCCGGGCCGACGAGGCGCCGGGCGTGGCCACCCGCTCGCTGAACGCGATCCGCGACTTCGTCGCGATGCTCGACGAGCTGCGCGGCAAGGAGCTTCCGCTGTCCGACCTGGCGGAGGAGGTGCTGCGCGTCACCGGCTACCGGACGGAGCTGGAGACCTCGGGCGACCCGCAGGACGAGAGCCGGCTGGAGAACCTCAACGAGCTGATCGCGGTGGCCGCCGAGTTCGAGGAGGCCAACCCGGATGGCACGCTCGTCGACTTCCTGGAGCAGGTCTCGCTGGTCGCCGACGCCGACCAGATCCCGGGAGGGCCCGGAGGGGTCGTACCCCCGGCGGAGCGCGCCCCCGACGACCACGGCGGGGTGGTCACGCTGATGACCCTGCACACCGCGAAGGGCCTGGAGTTCCCCGTGGTGTTCCTCACCGGCATGGAAGACGGCGTCTTCCCCCACATGCGCTCGCTGAGCGACCCGAAGGAGCTGGAGGAGGAGCGCAGGCTGGCGTACGTCGGCATCACCCGGGCCAAGGAACGGCTCTACCTGTCCCGGGCGGCGGTCCGCTCGGCGTGGGGCGCGCCGTCGTTCAACCCCGCCTCGCGCTTCCTGTCCGAGGTGCCGGGCGACCTGATCGAGTGGCGCGGCGACCCGGGCAAGACCGCCTGGTCGGCCGCGACCTCGCGCCCGGCCGCCCGTACGGCTCCCGCGCCGAAGACCGGCGGCCGGCAGATCCCGAGCCTGTCGCCCGGCGACCGGGTCACCCACGACACGTTCGGGCTCGGCACCGTGGTGGCGGTGGACGGCCAGGCCGAGAAGACGAGAGTGAAGATCGACTTCGGCAGCGAGGGCGAGAAGACCCTGCTGCTCGCCTACGCCCCCATCGACAAGCTCTGACCTGAGCCCGGAGCCGGAGCTCGGGCCCGGGTGTGTTGTGCGGACGAGCGCGCCGAGCGCGGGTGTCGGGAGTCGGATGGTCTGCGCCGGATGTCCCGGGCGGTGGGCCATGCGAGCCCAGCCGGAGCGGTGCGTGGCCCTCTGAGCCTTGCAGGTCTCCGCGCCATGCGGGTCTCCGCGCCATGTGCGGGAGGCCGGCACGAACGGAGCGGCCGGCCGGAGCGGTGCGCGCCCGGCTGGAACGAACGAAGCGGCCGGCCCCGGGTGACGATCACCCGGAGACCGGCCGCCTTCGTCGAGCGCCGTGCGGGGGGGGCTCGGCCGCGCGGTTCAGTGCCTGATCGGCCGCGCGGTTCAGTCGGGCAGGATTACGGTGCCAGACGTCTCCGGCACGTCACCGTCGAGGTCGGACAGCTTGGCGACCTTGCTCTTCGGCGGCGCCTTGACCGTGACCTTCCTGCCCCAGCCGGCGTACGTGCTGTCGGTGGACAGGTTGAAGGTGAAGGTCTCGCCCTCGGACTTCATCTTCAGGTCGACGCTGGCCGAGGCGCGGCGGACGAGCTGGTCGGGGCCGATCCACAGCTTCCAGGACACCACGTTCTTGGCGGGGTTGGACCCAATGGCGGCGAGGCTGTTCTTGACATCCGGGTTGGCCTTCATGAGCTGGCCCAGCGTGATGGTGCCGCGATAGAGCGTGGTCTTCGCGCCGTTGACCCTGCCGCCGGGACCCTTGGCCTTGGTGGTCGCGAGGACCGCCTTGAGGTTGTGCCAGTCGAGGGGGTTCAGCGGGCTCGCCGAGGCGTTCGGCCGCACCCCGGGGAGCCGCAGCCAGGTCTTGCCCTCGGGGAGCAGGCTCGTGTAGACCCCGCCGGAGAAGTAGGCGGTCGAGCCGATGACGATCATGCGGAGAGGCTTCTCCGCGTCCTTCAGGTCCTCATCCTCGTCCTTCAGCAGCTCGCTGTATTTGGACTTCTGCGTGCTGTCCGAGGCGACGACGCCGGACCGGCCGAAAGCGTAGCCGCCGTTCGAGGTGTATTTGATGGCCGTGACGCCTGCGAGGCTCAGCTTGCCCGTGGAGACGAAGCGTACGCCGTGGCCGGAGACGAACTGCTTGCGCAGCGCCGACACCGGGTCGGCGGCGGGCGCCTGCGCCTGAGTCGAGGTGTGAGCCTGCGCGGGGGCGGCGACGGCGGGCGCCACGAGCGCGGCCGTCGCGGCGCACGCCAGCGCCATGAATGCTCGCTTCAAAGTGATTCCTCCCGTAGGTGCCCTCAAGATCAGGAGGGCAGCTGGGAAATCATTGCGGCTCATGATCACGAGAGCGTCACGAAAATCAGCATTTCCTGTGAGTTTTCAATTTGTGATCCGAATTCGGAAGGTTGCATTCCGCTGCGAAAAGGCCGGGCGCGTTGCCGCCGAGCGGGCGGACGGATCACCCCATGGAGAGGGAACGGCCGACCTGCGGGGGCGTTCCGGGGCCATGCCTCGGGCGGCGGTTACGCTTCGGGCAGCGAGCACCATCTGCGGGAGGTCTTCATGGCAGGCAGGATTCGGGTCGTCATCGCGAAGCCGGGGCTCGACGGGCACGATCGCGGCGTCAAAGTGGTGGCGCGGGCGCTGCGCGACGCGGGCATGGAAGTCATCTACACAGGGCTGCACCAGACGCCGGAGCAGATCGTCCGTACGGCGATCCAGGAGGACGCGGCGGCGATCGGGCTGTCGATCCTGTCCGGTGCCCACATGACGCTGTTCGCCCGGCTCTTCGAGGTCCTGCGGGAGGAGGGCGCCGAGGACATCGTGGTGTTCGGCGGCGGCATCATCCCCGAAGCGGACATCCCCGAACTCACGAAGATGGGAGTCGCCCGGATTTTCACGCCCGGCTCCACGACCCAGGAGATCGTGGAATGGGTCCGTTCGGCGGTTCCAGCCACCGTTTAGGCATTTTGCCCAACCTTGCCGTACTCCAGGGTTGTTGGCAAGGCTCCGGCGGGACCCGACGACGCGGCCACGCTCGTACGGGGACTAGGCTTCATGCGCGGAAACGCCGGGCGGGACGACGGCGCCCGGCCTCGGACATCAAAAGGGACGGACCCTCGTGGACCTGTTCGAACATCAGGCGAAGGAGCTCTTCGCGGAGTACGGCATCCCGGTGCCGCGCGGAATCGTCGCGCACACGCCGGAGGAGGCGCGGGCGGCTGCAGAGCAGCTCACCGGACGCGTTGTCGTCAAGGCCCAGGTCAAGACCGGCGGGCGCGGCAAGGCCGGCGGCGTGAAGGTGGCCGACGACGCCGCCGACGCCCACGCGAAGGCGACGCAGATCCTCGGCATGGACATCAAGGGCCACACGGTCCACAAGGTCCTGATCGAGGAGGCCAGCCAGATCGCGGAGGAGTACTACTTCTCCTTCCTGCTCGACCGCGCCAACCGCACCTTCCTCGCCATCTGCTCCGCCTCGGGCGGCATGGACATCGAGGAGGTCGCGCACACCGCGCCGGAGAAGGTGGCGAAGGTGCCGGTCAGCCCGCTGACGGGCGTCGACCGCGCCAAGGCCCGCGAGATCGCGGTGGCGGGCGGCCTGCCGCAGCAGGCGCTGGACGGCGCCGCCGAGCTGATCGAGAAGCTCTGGGCGGTCTTCGTCGACGAGGACGCCACGCTCGTCGAGGTCAACCCGATGATCCTGTCGGCCGACGGCCAGGTGAAGGCCCTCGACGGCAAGGTCACCCTCGACGACAACGCGAACTTCCGCCAGCCGGAGCACGCGGCGTACGTCGACAAGGCCGCGGAGGACCCGCTGGAGGCCCGGGCCAAGGAGAAGCACCTCAACTACGTCAAGCTCGACGGCAACGTCGGCATCATCGGCAACGGCGCGGGCCTGGTCATGTCCACGCTCGACGTCGTGGCGTACGCGGGTGAGGAGCTCCCCGGCCAGCCCAAGCCGGCCAACTTCCTCGACATCGGCGGCGGCGCCTCGGCCGAGGTCATGGCGAACGGCCTGGAGATCATCCTGTCCGACCCGTCGGTGAAGTCGGTCTTCGTGAACGTCTTCGGCGGCATCACCGCCTGCGACGCGGTCGCGAACGGCATCGTCTCCGCCTTCGAGCTCCTGCGGAGCCGGGGCGAGGAAGTGACCCACCCGCTGGTCGTCCGCCTGGACGGCAACAACGCCGCCCTGGGGCGGCAGATCCTGGCCGACGCCGCGCTGCCGCGCGTCGAGCTGGTCGACACGATGGACGAAGCGGCCAAGCGCGCCGCCGAGCTCGCCGCGGTAGGTGCGTAATGGCTATCTGGCTCACCGAGAACAGCAAGATCATCGTTCAGGGCATGACCGGTGGTGAGGGCACCAAGCACACCCGCCGCATGCTCGCCGCCGGCGTCAAGGTCGTGGGCGGCGTGAACGCCCGCAAGGCCGGCGTCACGCACGAGGGCCTGCCGGTCTTCGGCACGGTCAAGGAGGCCATGGAGCAGACGGGCGCCGACGTGTCGGTCGTCTTCGTGCCCCCGGCCCACACCAAGGCCGCCGTCCGCGAGGCCATCGACGCCGAGATCCCGCTGTGCGTGGTCATCACCGAGGGCGTGCCGGTCCACGACACCACCGAGTTCTGGGCGTACGCCGTCTCCAAGGGCAACAAGACCCGCATCATCGGCCCGAACTGCCCCGGCATCGCCTCGCCCGGCGCGTCGAACGCCGGCATCATCCCGGCCGACATCACCACCAAGGGCCGCGTCGGCCTGGTGTCGAAGTCCGGCACGCTGACCTACCAGCTCATGTACGAGCTGCGTGACATCGGCTTCTCCACCTGCGTCGGCATCGGCGGCGACCCGGTCATCGGCACGACGCACATCGACGCCCTCCAGGCGTTCCAGGACGACCCGGAGACCGACGCGATCGTGATGATCGGCGAGATCGGCGGCGACGCCGAGGAGCGCGCGGCGGCCTACATCAACGAGCACGTGACCAAGCCGGTCGTCGCCTACGTCGCCGGGTTCACCGCGCCCGAGGGCAAGACCATGGGCCACGCGGGCGCGATCGTGTCCGGCTCCGCCGGCACCGCCCAGGCCAAGAAGGAGGCCCTGGAGAAGGTCGGCGTCCGCGTCGGCCGTACGCCCAGCGAGACCGCCCGCCTGATGCGCGAGATCATGTCCAGCCGCTGATCTCATACATCCGGCTGTCGTCCGCGACCTTGTGCTCCCACCGCCGTGGTGGTGTGAGCGCAAGGTCGCGGTCGTTTCCGGGGCCCGGCCGGCGCGCGTGCCGATGCGTCCGGATTGCGTACTCCCCGGCGTGGCGACGTGGAGCAACGCCGCCGGGCTGGGATGATGCGGTAACGTGACGGGCCTTCTCGACCAGTTCAGGACCGCTCCCCGCGCCGTGCTCGGCCGCACGGGAGCCGGGGACGACGAGGAGACCCGCCGGCCGCTCCCCGTCTCGGGCATGCTGGCCGCGGTCGGGACGCTCGGCGTCGGCCTGGCCGTGCTCACCACGCTCACCCTCATCGGCTGGATGGCCGCGCCCCGCGGGCCGTTCGGCGAGGGCCTGCCCGGCGTCTTCCGTACGGCCTGCCAGCTCTGGCTCGCCGCCCACCACGCCGGTTTCGCGATCCCCGGCGGCCGGGTGGGCCTGCTGCCCATCGGCCTGATGATCCTGCCGGGGGTGCTGCTCTATCGGGCGGGCCTGTGGATGGCGCGCGACGCGGACCTGCGGGTGCGGATGCCCGCCCGGCTGCCCAAGGGCACGCCGCGCGACGTCGAGAACGCCCGGCGCCGCGCTCAGCTCGCCCTCATCGCCCAGGCCGGCATCTCGCTGGCCGCGCCGTACGCGCTGCTCGCCGGGGTGATCGCCCTCGTCTCCGGCAACGAGATCATGGAGCCGTTCCTCGGAGAGGCGCTGGTCAGCCACCTGCTGCTGGCGTTCGTCACCGGATCGGTGGCCACCGCCCGCACGATCGGGCCGTGGCGCTCGATGCTGCGCCTGCTGCCCGAGCGGCCGCGCTCGCTCGTGGCGGGCACGGCCGTCGCGACCGTGCTGATGCTCGTGGCCGGGGCCGTGCTGGTCCTCGCGGCCGTGGTGGTCAACTTCGCCCGGATCCAGCAGATGTCGGAGGTGCTCAGCCCCGGAGTGGTCGGCGGCCTGCTGCTCCTGCTCCTGGAGGTCCTCTACTTCTTCAACGCCGTCATCTGGGGCATGGCCTACATCTCCGGGCCGGGGTTCGCGGTGGGCGCCGGGACGCTGGTCGCGCCCACCGGGGTCAAGCTGAGCGCGGTGCCCATGCTGCCGCTGCTGGGCGCCCTGCCGTCGTCCGGAGCCGCGCCCCCGTGGGTCATGAGTGTGATCGCGGTGCCGTTCGCGGCCGGTGCGGTCGCCGGCGTGGTGACGGCCCGCGTCGCGCCGACCCCTTCGATCGAGGCCGCGCCGCTGTGGGGGTTCGTCTGCGGGATCACCTCCGGGCTCGTCGCGGGAACGCTCGCCGCGCTGTCGGGCGGCCCGCTCGGCGGGGCGGGCCTGGCCGCCGTGGGGCCGTCCCCCTGGGAGGTGGCGCTGTCGGTCACACTGGAGGTCGGCGTGGCCGCCGGGATCTCGGCCGGCATCGCCAACTGGTGGCTGATCTCCCGGCGTCCTGCCACCCCGCCCGAGCCGGTGCGGAAGGCCGGAGCCGTGATCGCCAAGGCGGCCGGGCGGGTGCGGCCCACACGCGGCGCCCACCTGCCGGGCCACTGGCTGGACGCCACCGAGGCCGACACCCAGCCGATCCCGGTCATCAGGGACGACTGGACCGACGAGCACGCCGCGGCGGCGGCGGAGACCTTCGACGCCATGGACGCGCGGCGGGCCGGGGCCGCATCCCAGACCCCCGGGAAGCCGCGCAAACCGGCGCCGAAGCGCCGTGACCCGAGCCCCCCGCCGGCGCCGCGCAAGGACATCGTGGACGAGACCGACGACCGTGGGGGTCACGTCATCTACGTCGATCCCTACGCCTGGGACCGCGACTGATCCGCCCGCTCCGTACGCTCCGTACGGTCTGTGTGGTCTGTGCGCTCCGGCCCGGCGATGGCCGAGGCGAGCCGGTTCCGCAGGTCCGTCAGGCGGGCGATCTCGGCGTCCAGGGCGGCGATCCGGCGCTGCACGACCCTCCTGCCGCCGCCACTCCCGTCGCCGTTGCCGTCGCCGTTGCCGGAGCAGCCGGGGCTGCCGTACGGCGGAAGCGTGTCGCCCTCCAGCAGGTGCAGGCGGTCGGCGCAGCGGGCGACGTCCTCGATGGTCAGGCCGAGGGCGAGCAACTGCCGCACCAGGCGGATGCGGGCGATGTCCCTCGGGCCGTACTCCCGCTGGCCGGACGAGGTCCGCGCGGGCGGCGGGAGCAACCCGCGCTGCTCGTACAGGCGTAGGGCGCGTGGCGTGGTCCCGGCCGCCGCCGCGGCGTCGCCGATCCGCATGAGACCTCCCGGCTGTGGTCACATCTCGATGACGACCGTCCCCACGTGTCGTCCTTCGAACAACTCACGCAACGCCAGCGGCGCGCGTTCGATGCCCGCGATCCGCGTGTGCGGGAAGGTGACGGCGCCCGATCGCAGCCAGGCGCCGAAGCGCTCCGTCCACTCCGCGTGGACCTCGCCGTCGACGCCGACGAGGCCGCGGATGGTGATGTTCCTGGCGATGAGCTGGAAGGCGTCCAGCTCCACCGGGGCCGTCGTGCCGCCGGACGCGGGCGAGAGCTGGGTGGCCAGGGTGCCGACCACGACGAGGCGGGCGCCGGGCCGCGCCGCGGCCACCGCGGCCTGAAGCTGTTCGCCGCCCACGGTGTCGACGACCACGTCGACCCCGTCGGGCGCGGCCTCGGCCAGCCGTCCGCCGATCGGGCCGCCGTCGCGGAGCACCACCGCGTCGTAGCCGAGCTCGGCGGTCATGCGCCCGGCCTTGGCCGGGGAGCCGGTGGTGCCGATCACGTGCCCTGCGCCCAGTTGCCGGGCGATCTGCCCGGCGAGCGACCCGACGCCTCCGGCGCCCCCGGTGACGAGCACCGTCTCGCCCGCGCGCAGCCGGGCGATCCGGGCCAGGGCCGCGTACGCGGTCGCGCCGCCGGACGCGAGATGCGCGGCGGGGTCGGGCAGGGAGTCGCCCAGCGGCGCGGTGGCGGGCACCGCGGCGAACTCACGCCAGCCCTGGAAATGCGCGATCAGGTCGCCCGGCCGCAGGTCGCCGTCCGCCGGGGCCGCGACGACCTCGCCGACGGCCGGGCCGAACAGCGTGTCTCCGGGATGGAGCGCGGGGAAGGGCGTGCCGGGCACCCCTCCGGCGATCAGCGTGCGCAGCGAGGGGAAGACCTGGAACCAGCGGTTGCGCACCAGCACCTCACCGTGCCCCGGCACGGGCAGCGGGACCTCGGCGAAGGTCAGATGCTCGGGGCCGGGAAGACCACCGGACGGAACGTCGGCGAGGCGGATCTCCCGCACGGTGCGGGGCAGGCTCGCGGTGGTGGCCAAAGTCGTGGCGCGGGGCAGGGTCGGGGGCATGGCGACTCCCACGGTGTCGGGAAAGGGACCGCTCGTACGGCCACGGCCGCACAAGCCCCGCGACGCTAACCCCTGACCCGCGCGTCAAGGGCAAGCCCGGCGAGCCGTACGCGACGCCGCGCGGCTCACCCGCCGTCGTGTCGCCAGGCGGGGGGAGGGGGCTACGGCGTGTACGGCTTGCCCGTGGCCGTCAGGCGAGGGCCGGGGCTACGGCGTGTACGGCTTGCCCGTGGCCGTCAGGCGGGAGCCGGGACCCCGGAGGGCCAGGCCATGCCCATCTTCCGTTCGAACGACCGCATCAGCTGCTCGGAGCAGTCCTGCTGGGCCGCCACCGTGCCCGCGCCCTTGCGGCACTCGTTGTAGGCGTTGAGCTCGTCGGAGAAGTAGAGCTGGAATCCCGTGGTCACGATCCCCAGGACGAACGCGAGCGACGACAGCACGACGGCCCCGGTCGCGAGTCCGATCCCGCGTCGTTCGCGGCTGAGCAGGCGGAGGTCACGGATCGCGATGACGATCGCGAATATCGACAGCGCCAGCCCGGCCGCAGGCAGCATCAGCGTGAAGACCAGGGCCATGATGGCGAGCGCGAGCGCCCGGCGACCTCCGGTCGCAGGGGTCGGCGTCTGCAGGGGTGTTGTCACGGTCTCCTCGCCTCGCGTTCCGCATAACCCGTCGTCAGTCGTGATGGCCGGCGCCCGATACGCTTTAGCTGCGTCGAGGGACGGTCCTCCACGCTCGACCACTCTCTAAGGAACCATCTCCCGGCAACCACCTGCAAAACGAAGGCAGCTCACGAAGGAGTTCCGCTCTGTCCGTCCGGCTTGTCGTCCTCGTCTCGGGTTCGGGGACCAACCTGCAAGCGCTGCTGGACGCGGCGGCCGACGACGCGTTCGGCGCGGCGGTCGTCGCCGTTGGGGCCGACCGTACCGGTATCGAGGGCCTGGCCCGGGCCGAGCGCGCCGGCGTCCCCACGTTCGTCGAGAGGGTGGGCGACCACCCGACCCGGGATGAATGGGACGAGGGGCTTGCCGGGCGCATCGCCGAGCACAAGCCCGACCTGGTGGTCTCCGCCGGTTTCATGAAGATCCTCGGTCCTCGTGTGCTGGGCGCGTTTCCCGTGGTCAACACCCATCCGGCGTTGCTGCCCGCCTTTCCCGGCGCGCATGCCGTGCGCGACGCCCTCGCGTACGGCGTCCGCGTCACCGGGTGCACCGTCCACCTCGTGGACGCGGGCGTGGACACGGGCCCGGTGATCGCCCAGGAGGCGGTGCCCGTACGGGAGGGGGACGACGAGGAGTCGCTGCACGAGCGCATCAAGACCGTCGAGCGGCGTCTTCTCGTCGAGACCGTGGGCCGCATGGCCCGCGAAGGCTGGACCCTGACCGGGCGGACCGTGCGCCTCGGGACGGGACGAGTCGCAGGACAGGCCGCAGACGGCCCGACACCAGGAAGGATCACGAAGTGACCCGCATCGCCATCCGCCGTGCGCTGATCACCGTTTACGACAAGACGGGTCTCGAGGACCTGGCGCGGGGGCTTGAGGCCGCGGGCGTGGAGATCGTGTCGACCGGCGGCACCGCCGCCGCGATCGCCTCCTACGGCGTGCCGGTCACCAAGGTGGAGTCGCTCACCGGATTCCCCGAGTGCCTGGACGGGCGGGTCAAGACCCTCCACCCGCGGGTGCACGCCGGGCTGCTCGCCGACGGCGCCAACCCCTCCCACGTCAAGCAGCTGGAGGAGCTGGAGATCGAGCCGTTCCAGCTCGCGGTGGTGAACCTCTATCCGTTCGCCGCCACGGTCGCCTCCGGCGCGTCCGACGCCGAGTGCGTCGAGCAGATCGACATCGGCGGCCCCGCGATGATCCGCGCCGCCGCCAAGAACCACGGCACGGTGGCCGTGGTCGTCGACCCCGCGGCGTACGGCCAGGTGCTGGCCGCGGTCGCCGAGGGCGGCTTCACGCTGACCGAGCGCAAGAGGCTGGCCGCCACGGCGTACGCGCACACCGCCGCCTACGACGTCGCGGTCGCGTCCTGGTTCGCCAACGTGTACGCGCCCGAGGGCGACTGGCCGTCGTTCATGGGCGCGGCGTGGAAGCGCAAGACCGCCCTGCGGTACGGCGAGAACCCGCACCAGGCAGCGGCCCTCTACACCGGCGAGAAGGGCGGCCTGGCCAACGCCGAGCAGCTCCACGGCAAGGAGATGTCCTACAACAACTACGTGGACGCCGACGCCGCCTGGCGGGCCGCCTGGGACTTCGCCGAGCCGTGCGTGGCCATCATCAAGCACGCCAACCCCTGCGGCATCGCGGTGGGCGCCGACGTCGTCGAGGCGCACCGCAAGGCGCACGAGTGCGACCCGGTCTCCGCGTACGGCGGGGTGATCGCGGTCAACCGCGAGGTGACCCGCGAGCTGGCCGAGCAGATCGCGCCGATCTTCACCGAGGTCGTGGTCGCGCCGTCGTTCGCGGCGGACGCGCTCGACGTGCTCAGGGAGAAGAAGAACATCCGCCTGCTCGCCTGCCCCGAGGGCCCGTCGAACGCCGCGGAGTTCCGCCGCATCGACGGCGGCCTGCTAGTGCAGACGGTCGACCGGGTGGACGCGCCCGGCGACGACCCGTCCACGTGGGAGCTGAAGACCGGAGAGGCGGCCTCGCCCGAGGTGCTGGCCGATCTCGCCTTCGCCTGGCGGGCCTGCCGTTCGGTGAAGTCCAACGCGATCCTGCTCGCGTCCGGCGGTGCGACCGTCGGCGTCGGCATGGGCCAGGTCAACCGGGTCGACTCGGCCCGGCTGGCGGTCTCCCGGGCCGGCGAGCGCGCGGCCGGGTCGGTCGGGGCCTCCGACGCGTACTTCCCCTTCCCCGACGGCCTGCAGGTGCTGGCGGAGGCCGGGGTGAAGGCGATCGTCGAGCCGGGCGGCTCGATCCGCGACGAGCTGGTCATCGAGGCGGCCAAGGAGGCGGGCATCACGCTCTACTTCACCGGGACGCGGCACTTCTTCCACTGATCGAGAAGGCCGGACCTATCGGCATGGAGAGGTGATTGTTGGGGCGGATGGGGTGAAAGCGGCACGATCACCCCATTTGGGCGGTTAATCTGAAGCGCCTACCCCATCCTCTCCACGGAGTCTCTCCATGCCCCTTGATACGATCATGAGCTCCTTCGCGACGTTGAGCGGCGTGTGGAACAGTCCGATCGCGCTGCTGCCCGTCGCCGCGATGGCCGCCTACTTCGGCTGGCGGATCGTGGAGTTCATCCCCTTCACCCGCCGGATCATCGAGCGGCGCGAGGGGGGAAGGTAACACACCTGGAAGGACGGGAAGTGCCATGACCGCGCGGCTTCTGGACGGCAAGGCGACCGCCGCCAAGATCAAGGGTGAGCTGGCGGAACGGGTGAAGGCCCTGGCGAACCGGGGCGTCACCCCCGGCCTGGGCACGATCCTCGTCGGAGACGATCCGGGCAGCCAGATCTACGTCGCGGGCAAGCACCGCGACTGCGCCGAGGTCGGCATCACCTCCATCCGCAAGGACCTGCCGGAAAGCGCCACCCAGGCCGACGTGGAGGCGGCGGTCGACGATTTGAACGCCGACCCGGCCTGCACGGGCTACATCATCCAGCTGCCGCTGCCGCGCCACCTGGACACCCAGGCGCTCATCGAGCGCATGGACCCGGCCAAGGACGCCGACGGCCTCCACCCGGTCAACCTGGGCAGGCTCGTCCACATGGTCGACGCCCCGCTGCCGTGCACGCCGCGCGGCATCGTGGTCCTCCTCCAGGAGTACGGCGTGCCGCTCAAGGGCGCCGAGGTCGTCGTGGTCGGCCGGGGCATCACCGTGGGCCGTCCGCTGGGCCTGCTGCTCACCCGCCGCGCGGAGAACGCCACCGTCACGCTCTGCCACACCGGCACCCAGGACCTGGCGTCCCACGTGCGCAGGGCGGACATCGTGGTCGCCGCGGCCGGAGTGCCCCACCTCATCACCGCCGACATGGTCAAGCCCGGCGCTGCTGTGCTCGACGTGGGCGTCTCCCGGGTCGACGGCAAGCTCACCGGTGACGTGGCTCCCGACGTACGCGAGGTCGCGGGCTTCGTCGCCCCCAACCCCGGCGGGGTGGGGCCGATGACCCGGGCCATGCTGCTGGCCAACGTCGTCGAAGCCGCCGAGCGCGCCTGATCAACCGGGCTGCTCCGCCGGGCTGGTGCGCCTTCACCGGGCTGCTCCGCCGGGCTGGTGCGCCGGATTGGTCTGCCGGTTTTCTCGGGCGGTGCGTGACGTCACCGGATATTTCCGGCGCGCGTGCTTCACTGTGTTCGCCCGGCCCCGATCCTTCCGCGGCCGCTCGCCCTCTTGGCGTACCTGCGGGGGCGGTGGCCGTTGGTCCTTGTCAAGCCCGGTCCAAGAATCGGGCTCGAGGCCGCCGACCCGACAAATCATGACTTATCGTCACTGTGTGTGAGCAGTCGGACGCTAGCGTATGACCTGCGGTCTCGGGTCCCGGGGCTGGCGGCCGGGGCCGCGCTGCTGATCGGCATCCTGGACATCGTCAGGGGCCTGGTGCCGAGCCTGCGCGCGAGCCGGATCGGCGAGATCGCGAGCGTCCTGCCGGGTGCCGTCACGACGCTCGCCGAGACGGCGTCGCTCCTGGTCGGCATCCTGCTGATCATGCTCGCCCACGCCCTCAGGCGGCGTAAGGCGCGGGCTTGGCGCGCGGTCGTGGTGCTGCTCCCGGTGGACGCCGTGCTCGAAGGTCTGCACCGGCATCCGGTCGCCGCGTCGGTCTCGCTGCTCCTGTGGGTGGTGCTGCTGGCCGGTAGAGGGGAGTTCTACGCCCTGTCGGACCCACGTTCGCGCTGGCGGGCGCTGTGGAACCTGCTGGTGCTCGGCGCGTTCGACATCGTGATCGGGTGGATCCTCGTCGCCGCACATCACCGTACGGTCGCGGGTGACCCCGGCTTCGGCGACCAGGTGTGGCACGTCGTGCTCGGCCTGGTGGGCCTGGAGGGGCCGGTCGTGTTCACGTCCGAGCGCACCGGCGACCTGGTCTACTTCTCGCTCGCCGGGCTCGGCGCGCTCACCGCCGTCACCACGATCTACCTCGCCCTCCGGCCGGAACGGCCGGTCGCGGCGCTGGACGAGGACGACGAGCGGCGGCTGCGGGCCCTGCTCGACCGTTATGGCCGGCAGGACTCGCTCGGATACTTCGCGCTCCGCCGGGACAAGAGCGTGATCTTCTCGCCCAGCGGCAAGGCCGCCGTGGCCTACCGCGTCGTCGCAGGGGTGATGCTGGCCAGCGGCGACCCCATCGGCGACCCGGAGGCGTGGCCCGGGGCGATCAGGCGGTTCCTTGAGGAGGCCAGGCGGCACGCGTGGGTCCCGGCCGTCATCGGCTGCGGCGAGACCAGCGGCGAGGTGTGGGCCAGGGAGGGCGGCCTCGACGCACTGGAGATCGGCGACGAGGCCGTCGTCGACGTGGCCGGCTTCACCCTGGAAGGCCGGGCCCTGCGCAACGTACGTCAGATGGTCAGGCGGGTGGAGCGCCTCGGCTACACCTGCCGGGTGCGGCGTACGGGAGACCTGAGCGAGGCGGAGCGCCGGCGCATCGCCGACCTGGCCGACCGGTGGCGCGGCACCGAGACCGAGCGGGGCTTCTCGATGGCGCTCGGCCGGTTCGGCGACCCGGCCGACGCCGGCTGCCTGGTGGTCACGGCCCACCGGGCCACGTCCGAGGGCGAGGAGGCACCGGGCGGGGACATCCAGGCCGTCCTGCACTTCGTGCCCTGGGGGGCCGACGGCATCTCTCTCGACCTCATGCGGCGCGACCGCGAGGCCGACCCCGGGCTCAACGAGCTGCTGATCGTGTGGGCCCTGCAGGCCGCGCCGGACTTCGGCGTGACCAGGGTCTCGCTGAACTTCGCGATGTTCCGCTCCGCGCTGGCCCGGGGTGAGCGGCTGGGGGCGGGGCCGGTGCTGCGGGCCTGGCGCGGTGTCCTCGTCTTCCTGTCCCGCTGGTTCCAGATCGAGTCGCTGTATCGCTTCAACGCCAAGTTCCGGCCCTCGTGGGAGCCGCGGTTCCTGCTCTATCCCGCCGCCCGCGATCTGCCACGTATCGGCATCGCCGCGCTGCGGGCAGAGGCGTTCCTCACGCCCCTGCGTCTCCGCTGGGGCCTGCTCCGCCGCCGGCGACCGGCTCCCGTTCCCCGTCTCCTCCCCGGTGCCGTCGTCGGCGGCGACAGCGGCCCGGAGACCCGCAGAACGGCCTGACCGTCCGCACGGGAAGCCGGTCGGTGTACGGCAGCCGGGTCTACCCGCAGACGCCGGGGAGGCCGCAGAGCTTGGCGGCCATCGTGCGCGCGTCCTTGATCAGCGGGCGGAACTGGGAGATCGGAAGGCTCTTGGTGACCAGGCCGGTCCTGACGTAGACCGCGATCGCGCTGCCTTGGCGGACGACGACCGAGCGGGAACGGTTCTCGAAGAAGAAGCCGCCGATCCGGAGGGCCTCGTCGCCGACCCCGGTGCTCTTCCAGCGGTATGAGTAGCGTTCGTGGCCGCGGCCCCCCGAGCCGCATTCGGCCAGGTCGGCGCGTACGGACCGCATCGCCGCCTTCGCGGCCCGCGCGGACGGGTAGAGCACGACCTGCTCGCTGCGATAGACGGTCTCCGCCAGATAGGTGAACGTACGGCTCGCGCTGCGGCCGTCGCGGGCGGTCCTGCGGCCGCACGGGTTCACCTCAAGGGGCTTCTTCAGGCTGTTGCTGAGCTTCAAGTGCTCCCACGGCCTGCGCGGGCCGTTCAACTTGGCCTCGTTCAGCAGGAATCCCCTGGGCAGCTTCGCCGTGGCCTGAACCGCGCTCGCCACCTCGGCCGTCACCTGCGCCGCCTGTGCCGTCGCGGTCTGACCCGTGCCCAGCGCCGTAGCCGTCACGACCACCACGGCTGCCGTCATAACCCTGCGCATCGCACGCTCCCTTGCCGATCGGCGGACATCCCGTTTCGACGGAACACTCGCCGCTTTTGTTCAGCACGTCTCCGTCAGTTCCTGTTCACCAGGTCGCGGGCCTCGCGCTGCAGTCGATCGGCCTCGTCGAGAAGCTGGGCCGCCACGGTGCGGCAGCGCGTCCTCCAGGTGCCGATCTGGCCGCGTATCCGGTCGGTCAACGGGCCCGACCACTCCATGGTGGCCGCCATGCCGTTCACTCCATCGACCAGCTTCTCCACGTCGTTGGCTAATTCCCGAAGTTCGGCGGCCCTGTTCTCGAGTTCCTGCACTTCGGGTGGAGATGGCACGTTTTCTCCTCTCAGCGCTTTATTCGAGGATAAGTTACAGGTAGGCTCCCGCCGCATGGGGGAAGGCGTGACGCGGAGCTTCAGGCCTGAAGACCTCGAACGCTTGGCCGGCCTTATGGACGACCTGAACAGGTCAGCGGATGAGGTTTTTAAACGCGCCTGGCCATTACAGGCATCCCAAATCGTCGCACCACTGCGGGAATTGCCTGCCTGGGGAAGCGACACGGCCAAGGACCTGAGGCAGCGGGCCGCAATCGGCCGGCTGCAGACCGGCGACCCGTTCGCCGGGCTCGTGTGGGCGGGTTTTCCGCCGCTGGAAATCGTCGCGAATGGCGACAAGATCGACCCGGCGACTCTCATCTCCGTCAACTCGGTCGCGGACTGGGCGAACAAGATGGGAAATACGGATTTCCATCGCAAGCCCGGCGAGTCGCTGGACGACTACCTCACGCGGTTGAGGGCCGCCGCCGTCTCGCACGCCATCCCTGCCCTCGAACCGCACGAGGCGACGGTCGCCAACATCCTCAAGATCGTGAGCGATGTCAAAGGGGTCACCGCCACCGCCCCGATCGTCACCACCCAGGCCGTATCCCTCAGCCGCGTGCTGTTCAACAATCAGATCCTGAAGCCGGCGCTCACAAAACTGATCGACACAGCCGTGCAGGGTAAGGCGAACGCCCTGGCGAAAAAGCTGATACCGCGCACCAGATCTGTCGCTGCTCCAGGCACCGGTCTCGCCGGTCTCACTCGGCAGCTTTTCATGAAGAGCAAGCTCTACCGCGACTACGTGTCCCTGCTGCCTCATCAGCTGGAGATGGACGGCGCCGCCAAGGCGGTTACAACGGGCAGAGCGCTCGCTGGGGCCCGGGTGAACAACTTTCTCAATCGCGTCTTCGGCGACAACCGGCTCGCCGAGCTGCTGGGTGGCAAGACACATGCCGGGGTAGATGTGCGAGCTGCCGGAGAGGCGAACCTGCTCAAGGTCTGGTCGGCCACCGCGGACCCGAAAAAGATGGAGGCTGCCGCCGCGATCCTAAAGGTCGAGCCCACCGCCCTTACCCGGCTAGGAGTGGTGGCCCGTACGGCTGGGGCCTTCCGGTCGCTAGGCATTGTGGGCGCGGTCGCCAACACCGGCTACAGTGCGGCGAACGTTATCTCACAGGGCAACCCGATCGACGCGTTCAAGCGCAATGGCGCCGGATATGTCGCGGATATCGCCGAGGTTACTTTCAACGCCTCCCTAACCGCCGCGATGATCTGCCCCAGTCCCGTCGCCCTCGGAGCTACCGTCATTACGGGTGCCGTTTACGTCGGCGCGAAGGTCATCGAACACTGGGATGACATCGAGGCCGGTGCGAAGAAGGTGGGCGAGGCGATCGGCGAGGGGGCGAGAAAGGTCTTCAGCAGCCTCAACCCGTTCGACTAGTGCAGGGAGATTGAGTAATGCCGTCCTTCGACAGCGCACGTGGCCGGTTCCGGCTTGGCCCGGCCCATTTGGGGGTCCTGGGCTGTCTTTACGAGGGGAGGGCGGTCACGGCTGACCTGGTGACTGCCCGGAACGAGTTGAGGGCCGTCGGTTTGATCAATGACGATGACGCCGTCGTCCCCGAGCTCGCTGACCTGACGGATGCCCTCGCCGAACCGATCGTGCTCGTCCAGATCGAGATGACCGGGGGCCAGGGCATGACGAACCACGGCGCGGTCGTCGGCAACGAGGCCTGTTACGTGTACGAGGGCTGGCCCGGCGAGCCGGAGCCGGAGTATGTCCCCACCGAACTCAGCACCCTCGTATGGTCACTCGCGCGAGCGGTGGGTCTGCGTGAGAGGGACGCCAAGCCACCGGCAGCCCCGATCATCACCACGACGATCGGTGTCATGGACGCCGGCTTCGTGGCGCTCGCCGAAGCGGACACCGACGACGTGGAGGAGACCGTCGCGCGGTTGCGCGCGGCGCTCGCCGCCGAGGGCGGGCTCACCGATCCCGAACTGACGGTCTTCACCCACCTGCTGCTTCAGCTCAACGGCAACTGGCGGATGACCGCAGCGTGGAACAACCGCGAGGGCAGGGGCACCGACATCCGAGGGATCACCGTGCTCGACTGCGGTCCCCTGGGCTACTGGCTACGGGAACGTCCCGCCGAGCCGGTCATGCCGGGGACGGTGACGCCCGACAGCGAGCTAAGGCTGGTTTTCACACAGACGCCGCGCGTCTGGGAGCTGATCACCGAGCTCCTCCCCAGCCTCGATCAACTTGCTGCCCCGGTGGGACGGTGATGTGCGATGTCGGATTTCACCTTCGAGCTTGTGCCGCAGAAGCCTTCTCGATCCGAGCGGAGGACCACCTTCCTGCTTCTGACCGGCACGGCGGGGCCGTATGGGGAGGTGTCTTTGAAAATCACCACCTATCCCGAAGAAGCCACGCTCCTTGCGGAGGGGCTGCCAGACGGCTCCATCTCTCATCCTGCTAATCCCGCAGAAGGGCTCATCGCTGTCGATGCCCGGACGCGACTGGCTGTCGGCGGAGTGACCGCCACTGTCACTCAAAACCGGCGCGCCTTGCGTAAGGAAGGACGTGGTCTTGGCATCAGCCTGGGTGATCGCCGATACACCTACCTCCGCCTGGACTCTGGAGAGGAGGAGCTACGGGACAGCGAACGAGGTGCGGTCACGCGGCGGCGCGGCCCCTTCCGCGGATCGAGGACCGTTATGGTCGTCCTGCCACCAGCCGATGGCACCGACCTGGCCCTTGCCCTGCTTTTGCTGGCTGCCGACACCACCCAGCTGACCGTGCCAGGGATGATCGTGTCCGGCATCATGTCGGTCTTCAACAATGGGCAAGGCAACATCTAGCGCCGCTGCGAAGATGGCGCTCTCAGCAGATGCCGGAAAAGCCGCAGCGCTTGCCGGCCGTCGAGACGCCGCGCGTCTGGGAGCTGATCACCGAGCTCCTCCCCGGCCTCGATCAACTGCCCGCTTCTGTTGGACGGTGAGGTACGGTGTCCGGTTTCTCTTTTGAGCTTGTCGAGCGAGTGCCTGAACGCCGTCGTGAGCGCAAAGACACCTTTCTGCACCTGGTCGGTACGGCGGGCCCGTATGGGGAGATCTCCCTCAAAATCACCAACGCCCGAGAGGCGACGCTCGTCGGGGATGGGTTGCCGGATGCGGAGATCTCCAACCTGTTCGGCGCCTCCGGATACATCGCCGTCGATGAGCATACGAAGGTGACGGTGGGTGGGGTCGCCGCTCGTCTCTCCCGGAACCGACGTGCTCTGCGTATGGAGGACAGGGGCATCAGCATCGTGCTGGGGGATCGCCACTACACCTACTTGTTCGGCCCAACAGGGCATGAGGAACTGCGTGACAGCGAACGCGGTCCAGTGGTGCGGAAAGGTGACCCTCCTGCCGGCGTGGAGATGACTATGGTCGTCCTGCCGGACGCCGACGCCACCGACCTCGCGCTGGCCCTCATCATGCAAGGCGCCGACAGGCTTGTGCTGACCGTCGGCGGAGCGATCGTCTCTGGCGTCATGTCGTTTCTGAACAGTTCGAAAGGCAAGTGGTGACGCCCGTGTACGGCGGGAATCGTGCGTTGCTCATCTGCGGATTCGCGACCTCATCGCCGGGCCTGGTATGCCCCGCGTCGGCTGGAGGTCGCCTGCCGGCTGCCGACCGAATCGGTCGCTGATCATCTGAAGGGAGTCACTTGTCCGACACCGAGATCGTCTACCAGGAGCGGCCCGGAAAGCCGAAGCTGTGGCTCGGCGTGCCCTGGGCGCTGTGCGCCGCGCTGCTGGCCTGGTCCTTCGGGGAAGCCTGGGTGCAGGATCACGAGCTCCCGATCGATGCCGTGCTCGTCCTGACTCCGCTGTTCTTCGGCATCGCCTCGATCCCCGGGCTGGTCTCGCTGAGCAAGCGCCGCTACAACGCCATCACCCTGACGCCCCGGACGCTACGCGTGGGCCGTCACACGCTTCCCGTCGCCGACATCACGCTCCACCCGCCGGCCACGAGCCGTGCAGCTCGTCTGCTGGGCGGCGGGTACGACGTCCCGGTGGGCATGCATGCCGTCGAGCTCGGCGGGCGAGGTGGCGAGCGCTACGTGGTGGCGGTGATGAACCCGCAGGCGTTTCTCGCCGCGCTGACCCAGGTGATCGCCAAGGCGTGACGGCGAGCGCTAGGGCGCGTATCGGGTTGTGATCAATCTGTGGGATTCGCCTGTCCGTCGTGGCCTGATCCGGTAGATCGGCGTGTGTGACGCGTGCGCAGCTGACGGATGAGGAATGGGAGTTCATCAAGCCCTATCTCCCGATCGGCAGGTTCGGCCCGTACCCTGAGCGGCTGCGGCAGCAGTTCGAGGGGGTGATCTGGCGGTTCCGGACGGGTGGGCAGTGGCGGGAG
>NZ_VJVX01000073.1:0-33311 GCF_008033685.1 Microbispora sp. CSR-4 | reverse complement strand
TTGGGGATACTTCCTCGGGGCTGGCATCGTGACGTGATTCTCCCTTCCGCCAGCAGATGATGCTGGCTTCAGGGCCTCCACGAAAGTCGGAGTGGTTCACCATCGGGCAGGCGCCGAGTCCAGGCACCGCTGCGATCAAGGTGATGCGCCACCTGCGCCGCCTCGTGCGAAATCTCCCAGACGCGGGGCCGGGCCTTGAACCCGTCGTCCTCACTGGTGCCCCCGTGGTAGGCGTAGACGTGGGTCGCGACCACCACATCACCCAGGCCGACCTGCGGCCACAGAGCGCCGGCTACCCCGACGAACAGCAATGCGAGGGGATCGAACTCGCTGATCGCCCGTTCGGCAAGCACAGCGGCGGGGGGGTTGCCCTTGCCCACCAGACCCAGGACCACCTGACAATCGCCGTCTGTCAGGTGGCCCACCTCGAACAAGGTGCCGGCGCGGTGGTGATGCGTCCGCAGCCCAGCCAGGTGCTTGCGGACGGCCCGATACTCCAGATCCATCGCGGTAAGGATCACGACAGGACGCTCGTTCATGCGTGCTCGCCTCCTTCGGGCGCGATTCCAGCAGCGTGACCGCCGAGGACTTCGTGTCCAGGCTGAGTGGAGCGGACCATGGGCGGATACAAGGCCTGAACCGGCCCAGCCTTGAAGAGCCGGGCGGGGCGGCCGCTCTGTGGACGCCGCATCGGGCCAGCCGGGACGATAAAGCCGCGGGCACTCTGGACCTTGCGATAGAAGTTGCGAGGATCGAGCCGGACTCCCCATACCGCCTCGTAGACCTGCTGGAGTTCGGAGATGGTGAAGGTCTTGGCGCAGAAAGCCGTGGCGAGTGACGTGTGCTCGAGCTTGGTCCGGGCCCGTTCGACTCCGTCGGCAAGGATCCGCCGATGGTCGAACGCCAGTTGCACATATGCGGAGGCGAACAGGACGTCCTCAACCGGCGTCCAGCAGGCGCTGGCCGCATCCGTACCGGCGATGGGGTCCGGCAACCAGGGCGCGATGGCCAGGTGAGCGACCGAGACCACCCTGCCACGGGGGTCGCGCCCTGGGTCGCCGTACACGCCGATCATCTCCAGATGAACGTCGGCTAGGCCGGCTTCCTCCGCCAACTCCCGGCGCGCCGCCGCTTCGATGCCCTCATCCTCGTCGTGCAGGAAGCCGCCTGGCAGGGCAAAGGCTCCCTGATAAGGCTCCACACCACGTTCGACGAGTAGGACGTGCAGGCGGGCGTCGCGCAATGTCAAGATCACCAGGTCGACCGCGAGTAGAACGCTCGGCGGCTCCCACCGGTCGTCAGTCATGAAACGACCATAGCTTTTTGTCAGTATGACAGTAACTTACTTAGGGGTGACACTTCCCGTGCCAGCAACAGATCGATCGCCGCCGATCCACATTGGCCGTGCCGTGGTGGCAGAGGCCATGCAGCGAGGCTGGGAGGTCACCCTCTTCAACCGCGAACGCAGCGGCACCCGCCCGAGAGAGCGCATCACATCCGCGGTGACTGGGCACGCCCCGAAGACTTGGCGCGGCTTCCCGCACATGGGCCATGGGACGTGGTGCTCGACGTGGCGGGAGCCGTACCGGCCCTGGTGCGCAACGCGGCGCGGGCGCTGGTCGGCAGCGTTGGACCGCTACGTGGTGATGTCCACGATCTCGGCCTACCGCGACTGGCCTCACCGGCCCGTCGACGAGACCTCCCCCTTGTGGGACGGCGACCTCGACCTCGACCCCGGCACCCGCAGATAGGACCCCGACGCGTACGGCCCGCTGAAAGTGGGCTGCGAGCTGACGATCCGGCGAGAGTTCGCCGACGACACCCTGGTGATCCGGCCGCACGTCACCCTCGACCCCGGCGAGTACGTGGGCTGACTGCCGCCGTTCCAACGCCTCGGGCACGTCGCGATACTCCAGCAGGTGCCGGCCGGCCGGCTCAGCCCCGGCTGCTGGGCGGCCCTGGTGACGCTGCGCTGGTCGAGCAGCGCGTCGAGAGACACCAGCAGGTTGAGGTCCAGGTTCGAGAGCCCCATGACCAACAGCTTGGCCATCGCACTGGTGAGCGACATCACCCATTGCCTCTTCCCTGATGACCATCCCTCCCGCACCATGGTCAACGTCCCCGGCCCGAGAGAGGACCTTCGTGCCCCGCATCCCCGCCACGGCGCCCGTGCACCCTGCGGATCCCGAGGGAGCCATCGCCGCCGCCGAACGGAACTCCAATTGGGGTCGCTGGGGCGTGACCGGCGCCGTGGGCGGACCGGTCAATCCGATCGCAGTCAAGTGATCAAGGAGTCCTGACATGCCCGCCGTGAAGAACGTCCTCATCGTCGGCAGCGGCCTGGCCGGAGCCGGAGCAGCCGTACACCTGGCCTCCGCCGGGGTGGCGGTGGACCTGGTGGAGATCGAGCCGCAGGTCACCGCGCTCGGCTCGGGGATCACCCTGCAGGGCAACGCACTCCGCGAGCTTGACAGACTGGGCGTCTGGGAACGCGCGAGCGAGCGCGGCTACCCTTTCGACGTCACCGGCATCCGGGCGCCCGACCCGTACGGGACGGTGCTCTTCGAGGTCCCGGATGCCAAGACCGGCGGCCCGGACTATCCCGCCGCGATGGGGATGTCCCGCCCCGAACTGGCCCGCATCCTGCACGACCGCGCCAGGGAGGTGGGCGTCAAGATCCGGTACGGGATGACATTCACCGAACTGCGCCAGGACGACCCCGAGGTCGCCGTCACCTTCTCCGACGAGTCCGCCGGGCGGTACGACCTCGTGATCGGTGCGGACGGCATCCGCTCCTCGACCCGCCGTGCGCTGGGCATCGACCTGGAGACCAAGTCGGTCGGCATGGGCATCTGGCGGAGCTTCGGCCCGCGGCCGGCCGGTGTGACACGCACCGACCTCTACTACGGCGGCCCCTCTTATATCGCCGGCTACTGCCCTACGAGTGAGGATTCGCTTTACGCGTACATCGTGGAGGACGCGCAGGACCGCTCCACCCTCACGCCGGAGCAGCAGCTGGCCGTCATGAGGGACCTCTCCCAGGCCTACCACGGACCGTGGGACGAGATCCGGGAGACGCTCACCGATCCCTCCCGGGTCCACTACACGTGGTTCGAGACCCACGTGCTCGCGCCGCCATGGAACCGCGGGCGAGTCGTGCTCATCGGCGACGCCGCGCACACCTGCCCGCCGACCATCGCCCAGGGCGGCGCCCAGGCCCTTGAGGACGCCGCCGTCCTCACGGAGCTCCTGATCACTCATGACGCCGTCGATCAGGATCTCTGGGACGAGTTCCACGCTCGCCGTGTGGGCCGTGCGAAGACCGTCGTCGACGCCTCCAACCAGCTCGCCGCCTGGCAGCTCGCGCGCGAACAGGGCGACATTCCCGGCCTCATGCGAACCATCACGATGCTCGTCAGCCGCCCCGCCTGATCTACCCCTGACCGATCCGTCACCGGAGAAACCGCCCGAACGTCTGATCACCCATCTACGGCACGTCGACCTCGCCGTGCCGACCACGCCAAGCAGCTCGAGTTCTACACTCTGGGGGCTCAAGGCCGAGCACGGCGACACCCGTCTGACCTTCCCGTCCGCCGAGGGGTCGTCCGAGCAGTAGGTCGTCCGGCTGCGCGAGTCGGCCCACAAGCGCATCGACCTCATCGCGTTCGGCGCGGCCAGCCGTGCCGGTCATGCGGCAGCCGTGTTCACACCGCACGAGGGAAACATCACTCCTGTCATACGCTGTGCCCCGTGCAGGTGGACGTACTGGGGGCGATCAGGGCATCCCACAACGGCTACCTGGTCGATCTCGGTGGTCGCAAGCAGCGGCAGGTGCTCGCGGCGCTCGCGTTGTACGGCGGGCGGCCGGTGTCCGTGGACGCTCTCATCGATCTGTTGTGGGGGGACGCGCCGCCGCCGAACGCGGTGCCGACGCTGCACGTCTACGTCGCCGGCCTGCGCCGGGCGCTCGAGCCCGACCGGCCCGCCCGCATGCCCGCGAAGGTCCTCGTCACGGTCACGCCCGGGTACGCCCTGCGGCTGTCCGCCGAGGCCGTCGACGCGGCCCGGTTCGACGCCGCCGTGACCACCGCGCACGGCCGTCTCGGCGCGTGGCCCGCCGCCACGGCCGGTTCCGTGGTCAACCGGCCCGATCTCACCGCCGCGGAACTGGCCGAGGTGCTCGGAGAACTCGATGCCGCGCTCGCATTGTGGCAGGGGACCCCGTACGTCGACCTGGATGAGGTGCCCGCGGCCGTCGCGGAGCGGGCGCGGCTGGAAGAGCTGCGCATGGTCGCGATCGAGGACCACGCGGCCGCCCTGCTCGCCCTCGGGCGGCACGCGACGCTCGCGGCGGAGCCGGAGGCGCTGACGGCGGAGCATCCGCTGCGTGAGCGACTGTGGATGCTGCGCGTCCTGGCCTTGGCCGGCGCGGACCGGCAGGCGGACGCCCTGGAGGCGTTACGGCAGGTACGCCGGATCCTCGCCGACGAGCTGGGCCTGGATCCGGGGGCCGCGCTGCGCGAACTGGAGGGCGCGATCCTGCGTCAGGACTCCGCCATCTTCTGGCGGCCCGCCCCCGCTCCGGTCCCCGTCCCCGCCTCCCCTCCCCCTTTCCGCCCCGTCCCCGCCCGCACCCGCACCCGCACCCGCACCCGCACCCGCACCCGCACCCGCGCCCGCGCCCATCGCCGTCCCGGCCGAGGGCCCCGCCGCCGGCACCGACCCGCGGCCCTGGCCGCTCGTCGGCCGCGCCGCGGAACTCGCCACGCTGGAGGACCTGCTCGCCGCGGCGGCGCGTGGGATTCCGCAGTTCGCGATGCTGGTGGGCGAGCCGGGCATCGGGAAAACGCGGTTGAGTCAGGAACTGGCGGCCCGGGCGCGGGAGCGGGGTTTCGCGGTGCTCGTGGGCCGGTGCTCGGAGGACGAGAGCGCGCCGCCGCGCGGTACGGCTCGGCGACCCGGTGCTGACCGTGCGTAACACCGACGGCTGGCCGTTTCCGATCAGATCCCTCGGCGCCGAGCCGACGGATGACGGTTTCCTGATCCGGACCGGCCTCGGCTGCGACATCGCCGCCGGTCCGGCCTGCCTGACCTTCCCCAGCCATCCCGAGGACTTCAACGGCCAGGAGAACGTCGTGTTCATCGGCTCCGCCACCCCCGTGCCCGGCGGCGCGCACGTCACCGTGGACCGGGCGCTGGCGGACTCCAGCCTCGCCGGCGGCAGGCTCCGGCGGTTGCGCACCCTCCTGGCCAACGGCCGCGCCCTCGCTCCACGGCTCGCCCACGAGGCCGCCCGCCGCGCCCAGCCGGTTCCCCTCGTCCGGCGTCCACGTTGAATCCGCCCCTCGGACACGGCCGCGCCACGTCCACACCCGCCACAGACTCAGGCCCCGCCGGGGTACGGTGCCGGCGAAGCCCGAGGCGTGCCCGGACCAGGGCGCGATCACGGGCCACACGCTCGATGCGGTCGGCGGCCTCGGTGACGTTCCTGACGAGGGCGATCCGTTCGGGCCGGGGGAACCAGAAGCTCCACTCCCCCTCCGCATCCGGCGCGATCATGATGTCCTCCGTGAGGACCGGAGCCTCAGGGTTCATCACGAAGAGGTGGAGCGAAAACCCCTCACCGCTGCGGAGCCACACGGCGAAGCCCCGGCCTTCGAGTGTGGCGGCGAGCGACTGGAGCGCGTCGCGGACCACCGCCGGATCGGCAAGCCTGCGTACTCATGCCGCGACCGTACGGCCGGCTCACAGGGGCGAACCCAACCACCGGTTGGGGGGTGACATTCAGGCGATGACGCGGGCTTTTGCCGCGAGCTCCAGCAACACAGCCGGAGGACGACGCTTCACCTCGATCATCTCGCCGATGGTCTGCCGTGCGAGCGGGTTGAAGACCACGGTCTCCGTCGACTGTGTCTCCGACATCCGGAGACAGGCGATCAGTTGGTCAATGCCGACTCGTCCTGTACGAAATTGATCAAACTGGATAAGGCGAATCGGCCGGGCGTATAGCTGTCACCGAGAATCACTGTGTGCCGATGCGTGTCGCTGGCGCCTCCGGACGATTGCGCGCGCGATCAAAGCGGAGCCGATAAGGGCTGGGAGCAGCCAGTAGGCAACGGTCGGGAGCCTCTCCCACAACGGCAGGCGGGGGCCGTTGTCGACATAGAAGCCGATCAACAGGAGCACGTAGGACGCGCCCATTGCGAGGATGTGAAGGTCGGGCCGGCGCCCCCGGTTGACGTAGCCCGTCAGCGCGGCGGTAAGGCCAAGGGTGCCGATGACGAACAGGTGGACGTTCTCCCGCCAGCGGATCACCGACATGACGGTCAGGGTGAGGTAGACCACGGCCCACGCCCACAGGTAGACGCGGCCGAACCGCCGGTGCCGTGGGCTTCCCTTCCATGTCAGCGCGGCGATCGCACCGCAGCACACGCAGGTGATCCCTGCAGTGATGTGGATGGCGAGTGCGACGAAGAAGACCGGTCCGGCGTTGGGGATCGGAGTGCCCAGGATGTCGATGTGGTCCATCGCATCTCCAATACGTAGCGTCCCTACATGTAGGGACGCTACTCCGGGTCTTGGCGTACAGGAAGAGCAGATATAGCGTTACTACCTATGAGGGCAGAAGCACTGAAAGGGCACCTGGACGGCCTCCTGCTCGCCACACTGGAGGACGGGCCGCAGCACGGCTACGCCGTGAAGGAAGCCCTGCGCGACGCCACAGGCGGCAAGCTCGATCTACCCACCGGCACCGTCTATCCGGCGCTGCACCGGCTGGAGCGCGCGGGACTGATCAAGGGGAGCTGGTCGGTGGTGGGCGGTCGCAGACGGCGCACTTATGAGCTGACCGAGCAGGGGCGGCGCTCTTTGGCGGGGGCACGCGACCAATGGCAGGAGTTCGCCGCGGTGATATCCGCGGCGCTGGGTGGTGGACCGTGGCCGGCCACGAACTGATCGAACGCCACCTGCGGACGCTCGCCGAACGTCTGCCCGGCTCCGTGGTCGACGAGCTCGCCGACGGACTGCTCGCCTCGTACGACGACCAGATGGAGCGGCTCGGGGACCCGGATGCGGCAGCCCGGGCCGCCCTTGCGGACTTCGGCGACGCCGACGCCGTCACCGCCGCCTTCGTTCGCGCCTCACCGGCTCGGCACGCCGCGTTCACGCTGCTCGTGGCCGGGCCGATCGTCGGCCTGTGCTGGGGCACCGCTCTTATCACCGCCGACGGCTGGGCCGCGGCGATCCCACTGGCCGCACGCCTGGCCTTCGGCCTCCTGCTCGGCTCGGCCGTGCTCATGCTCGTGACCGCCGTCCGGGAACAGCGGCACTATCACACCGTACGGCTGGCCGCCCTGGGCGGCGCGGGAACCGTCGCCGTCCTGGACACGGTCATACTGGGCACGGTCGTCACGCTTGTGCCACCGCCGTCCTTGCTGCTGCTCGTGGCGCTGACCGGCAGCGTCGCGAGGATCATGCTGGCGATACGAGCCATCCCAACACTGATCACACGCCTATGACCATGCTGCGGCATCGTCTCCCGGGGATGCCGGCCCGCCGGCAGGAGGAACGCGACGGGGCGCTGCCGCCGACCGGAGTACGCCCGCGCGAGGACACCCGGGGGTGGCGGCAAGAGCGGCGAGATCAGCTTTCTTGCTGCGCATCGATCTCGGCGATCAAAGCCTGGACGCGGGTGTTGATCTCGTCGCGGATCGGCCGGACGGCCTCGACGCCCTTGCCTGCGGGGTCGTCCAGTGCCCAGTCGAGGTACTTCTTACCAGGAAAGATCGGGCAGGCATCCCCGCAGCCCATGGTGATGACGTAGTCGGAGGCCTGCACCACCTCGGGGGTTAGCACCTTGGGGGTCTGGCCGGAGATGTCGATGCCGACCTCCTTCATCGCCGCCACGACGGCCGGGTTCACCTGCTCGGCGGGCAGCGACCCGGCGGAGCGGACCTCGATGCGGTCGCCGGCAAGCTGGGAGAGGAATCCGGCGGCCATCTGGGAGCGGCCGGCGTTGTGCACACAGACGAACAGAACCGACGTGGTTGTAGCGGTCGTGAGCATCTTCCTTTTCTTTCTCGCCAATAGTGGTGGCGGGCAGGCGCGGGGCAGGGTGGCGAGCAGGTCGGTGACTCGCCCGTCGATCGCGTCGCGAATGGCGTGCCGAAGGTGGGCCGGGGCGTCAGGTTCGCATCAGCGCCGGCTGATGTGAAAGTATCAGTACATGCTGATGTCAGTCGACACTGATCTGTTGCGGGTGCTGGCCGATCCCCTGCGGCTGCAGATCGTGACCCTGCTCGCCCGGGAAACGCTGTGCACCACGCACCTGGTGGAAGAGACCGGCGCGCGGCAGACCAACCTGTCCAACCACCTGAAGGTGCTGCGGGACGCCGGGGTGGTGGACACCGAGCCGTGCGGCCGGTTCACCTACTACCGGCTCAAGCCTGACGTCATCGCCTCCTTGGCCGGGCAGTTCGCCGAACTGGCCGATACCGCCCGTGCCACCGCCGCCGCCGGCAGGAAGAGGGCCTGCCCATGACGGCCCCCGAGCCCGCGCACGCCGCGCCCAGCGGCGTGGCGGGCAAGCTGTCGCTGCTGGACCGTTTCCTTGCGGTGTGGATCCTGGCCGCCATGGCCCTGGGCCTCGGTCTGGGCCGCGGCGTCCCGGGACTGAACGCCGTGCTGTCGAAGGTCGCGATCGGCGGCATCTCCCTGCCGATCGCTCTCGGTCTGCTGATCATGATGTATCCGGTGCTGGCCAAGGTCCGCTATGACAAGCTCGACGCGGTCACCGGCGACCGCCGCCTGATGATCTCTTCGCTGGTCGTCAACTGGATCATCGGCCCGGCCGTGATGTTCGCCCTGGCCTGGATCTTCCTACCTGACCTTCCGGAATACCGCACCGGTCTGATCATCGTCGGCCTGGCCCGCTGCATCGCCATGGTCATCATCTGGAACGACCTGGCCTGCGGCGACCGCGAGGCCGCCGCCGTCCTGGTGGCGCTCAACAGCGTGTTCCAGGTCCTGGCGTTCGGCCTGCTCGGCTGGTTCTATCTGCAGGTGCTGCCCGGCTGGCTCGGCCTCGGCCAGGGGCAGCACCTCGGCATCTCCTCATGGAAGATCGCCCTCAACGTCGTCATCTTCCTCGGCATCCCGCTGCTGGCCGGATTCCTCACCCGCCGCCTCGGCGAGCGCAGGCTCGGCCGCCAGCGATACGAGAGCGTGTTCCTGCCGAAGATCGGCCCGTTCGCACTGTACGGGCTGCTGTTCACGATCGTGATCCTGTTCGCTCTGCAGGGCAGGACGATCACCTCCGAGCCCGCCGACGTCGCCCGCATCGCGCTGCCGCTACTGGCCTACTTCGCGCTGATGTGGTTCGGCACCTTCGCCCTCGGCAAGACCCTGGGCCTGCCGTACGACCGGACCGCCACGCTGGCCTTCACCGCGGCCGGCAACAACTTCGAGCTGGCGATCGCGGTGGCCATCGCCACCTTCGGCGTCACCTCCGGCCAGGCCCTGTCAGGGGTCATAGGACCGCTGATCGAGGTCCCCGTGCTGGTGGCGCTGGTCTACGTCTCCCTCGCCTGGCGGCGCAGACTCGCCCCCGCCACCCCCTGACAAGACACCCGTCGGCGGCACGTGTGCTGCTCCGGTAAGTCCACAGCGGACCCGCTGCATACAGGCCCGAACAGTGTTCTCAGACGCGCGCGGCGCCGGTCAGCAGCCGGCCCATCCCGGCCAGCACGCTCGGCTCGACCCGGTAGTACACCCACGTGCCCCGCCGCTCGGAGGCCAGCAGACCGGCCTCCCTCAGCTTCTTCAGATGGTGAGAGACGGTCGGCTGGGAGACCCCGACATCGGAGATGTCGCACACGCACGCCTCGCCGTCCGGCGCGGAGGCCACCGCGGAGAACAGGCGTAGCCGCACCGGGTCGCTGAGCGCCTTGAACATCGCCGCCGTCCGCTCGGCTTCTGCGGCCGTGAGCGTGCGTTCGGTGAGCGGCGGGCAGCACGGCACGACATCAGGCTCCAGCACTGGCAGCGTCCGCGTATTCGACATGCATCTATGTTGACATACGTCGAACCAACGCGTGAGGGCCCACCAGTGCATCCGCCGCAGTGGGTGACGCACGGCCGGTCAGCGGCGCAGGCGTGCAGCCAGCCGGCGGGCGGCGCGGGCGGCGTCCCGGCCCACCCCGCGCAACGAGTTGGACGACAGGCTGCGCTGCCATTCCAGCCCGACGTAGGCGAGCAGAGGATGGGTGAGCGAGGCGCCGTCGCGGTGTAGCGGACGCCCGGCCGCGTCCAGCACGCCGAGCCCTGCCAGATAGGGGAGATCGGGGCGGTAACCGGTGGCCAGCACGATCGCATCCACCTGCTCGGTCGTGCCGTCCGCCCAGGTCACCTTGCCGTCGCCGGCCTCGACGAACAGGGCACGCCGATCCGGGGCATCGACGTCCAGGGCTGAGCGGTAGCGGCCGTCGTCGAGGACCGGCTGCGTCGGAGGTGTGCGCAGCAGGCGGCCCAGCGGCGCGGTGTCCAGCCCGGTGACGGTGAGCCAGAAGTGCAGGTCCCGGCCGAGCAGGTGCTGACGGGCGAACCGCACCGGAGCGCGGGTCGCCAGCGTCACCCGCGCCACCGTGGCGAGTTCGGCGGCGATCTGCACCGCGGAGTTGCCCGCCCCGATCACGATGACTCGCTGACCGGCGAACGGCTCCGGGGTCCGGTAGTCGGCCGCGTGCAGCACCGTCCCGGTGAAGTTCTCCAAACCGGGCAGCGCCGGCCGGTAGGGGTTGCCGAAGGTTCCACTCGCCGCGACCACCGCGCGCGCGGCGAGGCGGCTGCCGTCCTGCAGGGTGATGCCGAACCCTTCGCCCTCCGCGCTGACCTCCGCCACGCGGGCACCGGTGCGAATGTCGGCGTCCAGGCGGGCGGCGTAGGCGGTGAGGTAGTCCACCACCTCGTCACGGTGCGGGTAACGGTCCGGGTCGCCGCCGAACGGCATCCCCGGCAGCGAGCTGTAGCGGGCCGGGGAGAACAAAGTGAGGCTGTCGTAGTAGTGCGGCCACGACCCCGCCGGCCGGTCCGCGGCCTCCAGCAATACCGGCGTCACCCCCTCTCGTCGCAACGCGTACGCCGTGGCCAGCCCCGACTGGCCGCCCCCGATCACCACAACCTCGGCTTCCATGACGAACCCTCTTCCTATTTCGATGAATGTCTATGTTGACGAACATCGAAACAGATGCCATGCTGGCCGCGCAACTCATAGACGAATGTCGAATCAGAGGAGACGCCGTGACCACGTCCGCCGCCGAACTGCCTGTCATCGTGATCGGAGCCGGTCCCGTCGGCCTGGCCGCCGCCGCCCACTTGGTCGAACGCGGACTCGACCCACTGGTGCTGGAGGCCGGCCCGGCGGCCGGATCCGCCGTCCGGGATTGGTCACACGTGCGGTTGTTCTCCACCTGGGGCGAGGTCGTCGACCCCGCCGCCGAAAAGCTGCTAGCCCCGACCGGCTGGGTCCGCCCGGACGCGGCGACGTACCCGACCGGCGGAGACTGGGCCGAGCAGTACCTGCAGCCGCTCGCCGACGCCCTCGGCGACAAGGTCCGCTACACCACCACAGTCACCGGCGTGGCCAAGGCCGGACGAGACCGGATGGTCGACTCCGGCCGCGACGAGCAGCCCTTCACCGTGCACGTACGCACCGGCGACGGCGGTGAAGAGCGCATCAGTGCCCGTGCGGTCATCGACGCCTCCGGCACCTGGACCACCCCCAACCCGCTCGGCGGCGACGGGCTGCCCGCCCTCGGTGAAAAGAGCGCGACCGACCGCATCTCCTACCGTGTCCCCGACCTGCGGGACCCGGCCGTACGCGCCCGGTACGCCGGTCGGCGCACCGCGGTGGTCGGCTCCGGCGCCTCGGCCTTCACCGCGCTGGCGGCCCTTGCCGACCTGGCCGAGCAGGAGCCGGGCACGCACGCGGTCTGGGTCCTGCGGCGGAGCATCGGCGCGGGCACCTTCGGCGGCGGCGAGGCCGACCAGCTTCCCGCACGCGGCGCCCTCGGCCTGGCGGCCAAGGCCGCTGTCGAGGCCGGCCACGCCAGCGCGGTCCCCGGCTTCCGCACCGCCGCGATCGAGCATGACGGCGACCGCCTGGTCCTCGTCGCCGACGACGGCCGGGCCACCGAACCGGTCGACGAGGTCATCGTGCTGACCGGATTCCGCCCCGACCTGTCGTTCCTGTCCGAGGTGCGCCTCGGCCTGGACGAGCGCCTCCAGGCCCCGCTCGCGCTGGCGCCGCTGATCGACCCCAACGTGCACTCCTGCGGCACCGTCTACCCCCACGGCGTGAACGAGCTGTCCCACCCCGAGCAGGGCATCTACCTGGTCGGCATGAAGTCCTACGGCCGCGCCCCGACGTTCCTGGCCATGACCGGTTATGAGCAGACGCGCTCCATCGCCGCCGCCCTGACCGGCGACCGAGAGGCCGCCGAACGCGTCGAGCTCGTCCTGCCCGAGACCGGGGTGTGCGGCGGCTCCGGCCTGTTCGACCAGGCGGACACGGCGCAGGCGTCCGGTGGCTGTTGCGCTGCCCCGGCCACGCTGCAGATCGGTATCGGCGCTCCCGTCTCCTCCGGCGGCTGCTGACCCGGTGACCGACCTTCACGATCACACGGCCGCGACCGGAGATGACGACCGGTCGCGGCCGCGTGCCGTCCTGCCCGCCCTGTGCGCCACCCAGATCACCAGCTGGGGCGTGGTCTACTACGCCTTCCCGGTGCTCAACCCGGCCATCACCGCAGACACCGGCTGGCCGGCTCCCGCCACCACCGCGGCCTTCTCCGCCGCCCTGCTCGTCTCCGCCTTCGCCGGCATCCCCGTCGGCCGCATCCTGGACGCCCGCGGCCCACGGGCGGTGATGACCATCGGGTCCATCCTGGCGACGCTCAGCGTGCTGGCCGCCGCCTGCGCGCCCACTCTGCCATCCTTCACCGCGGCCTGGCTGCTGGCCGGGATCGCCATGGCGGCCACCTTCTACCAGCCGGCTTTCGCCGCCGTGACCCGCTGGTGGGGACCCGACCGCGTCCGCGCGCTCACCATCGTGACCCTCGCCGGCGGGCTGGCCTCCACCGTCTTCGCCCCCCTGACCGCCGCCCTCGCCGAGCACCTGTCCTGGCGCACCACCTACGTGGTGCTCGCCGCGATCCTGGCCGTCGTCACCATCCCGGCCCACGCTCTCGCGCTGAGAACCCCCTGGCCCCTCGCTCCATCGCCGCCGTCCGGGCAGCCTGCACATGGATCTGGCGATGCACTGGTGAACGTGGCCAGGAGCAGGCCGTTCCTCCTGCTGACTGCCGCGCTGACCGCCTCCGCCTTCGCGATGTACGCCGTCGTCATCGCGCTGGTTCCCCTTCTCACCACGCGTGGTGCCTCTACCACGGCCGCCGCCTGGGCACTCGGCCTGGGCGGAGCCGGTCAGACCCTCGGCCGCCCCCTCTCCGCCCCCCCCGCCCGCCGCACCGACGTGAGGCTCCGCACCGCCGCGCTGATGGCGGCCGGTGGCGCCACCACCGCCGCCCTGGCCATCATCCCCGGACCGATTGCACTACTCACCGCGATCGCCGTCGCCGCAGGCATGGTGCGCGGCAACCTCACCCTGCTCCAGGCCACCGCCGTCCCCGACCGCTGGGGCACCGCCCACTACGGCCGCCTGTCGGGCCTGCTGGCCGCCCCCGCCACCATCGCCGCAGCTCTGGCTCCCTTCGCCGGGGCCGTTCTCGCCCCACCCCTGGGCGGATATCCGCAACTGTTCACTCTGCTTGCGGCCATGTCCGCCCTCGCCGGTCTCCTCGCCCTGGGCACCGGCCCCAACCGCATCAGGCACTGACACCACCGGTGACATCAGATGGCCGGGCTACGGCGTTCGATCATGACGACGTCGCGCCAGACGCCGTGGTGGCGTCCGATGCGTTCGCGGGTGCCGAGGACGCGGAAGCCGACCACCTGGTGCAGAGCCAGGCTGGCCGTGTTCTCGGGGAACACACCGGATTGGATGGTTTAGATGCCGGCGTCCTCGCTTGCGGTGACGAAGGCGTCCAGAAGGGCACGCCCCAGGCCCCGGGAACCGTAATCGGCGTGGACGTAGATGCTGTGTTCGACGACGCCCGCACAGACAGGACGGGCGGAGCGGGAGGCAGCCACCCAGGCGCCTGGGGCGCCCGGCTTCACCTCATCCTGCCGCGGCGGGGATCCGGTAGGTGGGACGCGGGTAGCCAGGCTTGAACGACGGGATGCCGGCGCTCTGTACGGCCGATGTGCCGGTGGTGGCGGACCCCGCCTCCACCGCCTCCGCCACCGCGGCGTCGAGCTCGGCGGGCTCGCACGCGACGCGGGCGTTGAGCCGTGCCACCGCCTCGGTGAACGTCCTCCCCGCGACGGCGTCCACGGTCGGCTCGGCGCCCCCGGCGGTCACGCTCACCTTGCTCAGGTCACCGGCGGACTCGAGGCTGACCTTCACGTGGCCGATCATCCAGGCGTTGCGAGCGGCGGCCGCGGACAGGTGCTCCATCAGCCCACGTGCCCAGGCATCGGGGTCGAAACCCTCCGCCGCCGTCACGTCCAAGCCGAGGTTCAGCCACGCCAGCGCGGCCTCGGCGTTGGCGTAGCGGTCGTAGTCGATGTCGAGACCGCGCCTCGCGGGCTCCGCGCCCAGCCAGAGAGACACCAATTGTTCCAGACCTTCCCCCGTTTTCGCCGAGTAGCCGAGAACGGTGGCGGTCGGGTACCGCTCGCGCAGATCCGCGATGACGGCGGCGGCCTTCGCCGCGCCGAGCAGGTCGATCTTGTTGAGCGCGATCACGTCGGCTTCCTGTAACTGCTTACCGAACAGGTAGGACATGTCCGACTCCGTGTCGTCCAGCGGCAGCGACGTACGGAGCGCGTCAAGCCTTTCCGGTTCGACCACGACCAGGAGAGGTGCGGGCGTGAACCGCTCACCGTAGTGGGCGCTGAGCGGCCGGATGACAGTGGCCTGCAGATCGGTGCAACTGCCCACCGCCTCGGCGAGCAGGGTGTCCACCTGGTGGCCGTCGACGAGGCGCTGCGCGACGGTCAGCAGGTCTTCGAATCGGCAGCAGAAACATCCGCCCGTCACCTCACCGGCCTCCGCGATCGCCGACCTGGCGAGCTGTGTGTCCACCAGTTCGGTGCCCTGGTCGTTGGTGATGACCGCGACATTCCGGCCCTGCGACTGGAGATGTTTCGCGACCGCGACGAGAGTGGTGGTCTTGCCCGCACCGAGAAAACCACTCAAGGTCATGAAAGTGATCAACCGGCGTTCGCCTCACTTCTGCTAACGGTGCTCCGTACAGATATCGCCGCATGGCACGGCACGAGTGAGTATTCACGTCACGGGGTGTCGCAGGGGTTTCGGTGATCCGCTATCCGCCAGCCAGCTAACAGCGTCCGTTCCACGAGGTCAAGATTCCCGACGACAGGAAACAAACGATTAACAATGCCGCGAAGTCACACCAGAAATGGGTATTGATGACAATCAATGCAGGTGCTATCATAGTTGAAAATTTATTCGTGCGCGAAAGAAGTCGCGCATCGTTTCCGCAATGAGGGCAGCGATACGCGACCGATCGCCGGATCGCCTATCGCGTGGCGGCGGCGGGCAGGGCGATGATGTTGGTCAATGCGGTGAGCGCCTCGGGCACGACACGGTAGTAGACCCAGGTGCCCCGGCGAGTAGACGTGACGAGCCCGGCGTCCCGGAGAACCCTGAGGTGATGGCTGATGGTCGGCTGGGTGAGGTCGAACGCCCCGACGAGGTCGCACACGCACGCCTCACCGTCGAGGTGGGAGGCGACGAGCGAGAGCAACCGCAGCCGTACGGGGTCGCCGAGCGCCTTGAAGCCCGCGGCCAGCTCGATGCTCTGCTCCCGCGTCAACGGCTCCGTCACCCGGGCCGGGCGCGGCACTCCGGGTTCGACCGCGGGAAGGTCTTCATGCGGCAGCAGCACAGGCTCGTCGTGCTCGGCCATGGCGATCAGGTCCTCTCCCTAAGCGCCCCGGGCGTGGATCACCCGGCCGCATCCCCCACGAGTCTAGACAACCCTTCCGCGCAGGAGGTCTCGTCATACCGCGTCCCCCGTTGACCCATGCCGAGGCGATGAGGCGTGGTGCTCTGCTGCGCGTGCGGTCGTACGACATTCACCTCGACCTGAGCCGCACCGGGGAGCCGGTGTTCCGCTCCACGAGCACGATCCGCTTCACCTGCGCCCGGCCGGGTGCTTCCAGCTGGGCGGACGCACTGCCCCGGCGGGTGCGTGCCGCCGTGCTCAACGGGCGGCCGGTCGAATACGACGGCGCGGGCCGGATTCTCCTGCCCGGTCTGGCGGCTCGCAACGAGCTGACCGTGGAAGCGGACTACGACTTCTCCACCAGTGGCGAGGGCCTGCACAGCTACACGGACCCGGTCGACCATCAGGTGTACGTGTACAGCCACCTGCAGCCCGGCCACGCCCCGCGGGTGTTCGCCTGCTTCGACCAGCCCGATCTCAAGGCGTCCTTCGCGATCAGCGTGACCGCTCCGGACGGATGGACCGTGTTGTCCAACGCCCCGCTCGACGGCCGGCCCCAGGCAGGCGTCCACAGGTTCGCGCCCCCCCCGCCGATCAGCACGTACGTGGCGGCCGTGGCGGCCGGCCCGTGGGCGTCGTGGACGGAGCACCGGGGAGGCGCCGTGCCCCTGGGGGTGCACTCCCGGCGTTCCCTGGCGGCGGACCTCGACCCGGCCGTGCTGCTGGAGCGGCTCCGGGCGGGGGTGGCGTTCTTCGCCGAGGCGTTCGCGACGCCCTATCCGTTCCGCAAGCTCGACCTGTGCTTCGTCCCCGAGTTCAACTTCGGGGCCATGGAGAACGCCGCCTGCGTGTTCGCCGCGGAGACGTTCGTGTTCGACCGCGCGGTGACCCGGTACGCGCACCGTCGCCGGGACGAGATGATCTTCCATGAGCTCTCCCACCAGTGGTTCGGCGACCTCGTCACGCTGCGCTGGTGGGACGACCTGTGGCTGAGCGAGGCGTTCGCCACCTGGGCCGGCGTCCACGCGCTGACCCGGCTCACGGGGGACGCCGGCGCCTGGGCCGACTTCGCCGCCGGCAAGAAGGCGCACGCGTACCTCCTGGACCAGTCGGCCTCCACCCACCCGGTGGTGACCGGCGTCCCCGACGTGGACGCGGCCGGGTCGGCCTTCGACGCGCTGACGTACCACAAGGGCGCGAGCGTGCTGCGCCAGCTCGTGGCCCGCTTGGGGCTCGACGTGTTCCTGGAGGGCATGCGGCGCTACTTCGCCGACCATTCCCACGGCACCGCCGGCCGTGCCGAGATGCTCGGCGCCCTGGAGAAGGCGGGCGGCCGGAACCTGACCGCCTGGGCCGACACCTGGCTGCTGACGGCCGGGCTCACCGAGGTGCGGGCCGACTTCGACGTCGACGGTGCCGGGCGCTTCACGCGTTTCGACCTGCTGCAGGAGGGAGTGCCGAGGCCGCACCGTCTCGCGGTGGGCGTCTACGCGGAGGACCGCCACGGCGATCTGGTCCGTGTGCGCAGGCACGAACTCGACGCCGACGGCCCGCGCACGAGCGTCGACGCGCTCGTCGGCAGCCGGCGCGGCGCCCTCGTGCTGCCCAACGACGGCGACCTGACGTACTGCCGGATCGTGCTCGATTTGCGTTCGACGGAGGAGATCGTCCACCGGATCGGCCGGCTGGCCGATCCCATGGCTCGCTCGCTCTGCTGGACGGCGGCGTGGGACATGGTCCGGCACGGGGAGCTGCCGCCGCGGCGGTTCCTGACGATGGTCCTCGGCGGCCTGACGGCCGAGACGCAGATCGGCGTGTTCCAGCGGCTCCTCGTCCGGGCCGCCACGGTGCTGACGGCCTACACCGAGCAGGGCTGGGCCCGTGCCCACGGCTGGCCCTCGTACGTGGACCTCCTGCTGGAGGTCGCCGGCACCCACGACGGCGACGCGAACGGCGACGCGGACCAGAGGCTGGCGGCGGCGCGGGCCGTCGCGGACGCGGCGCTGACGGCCGCTCACGTCGGCACGGTGCGGAAATGGTTTCACGGAGCGGCCCCGTTCGACGTGGACGACGCGTTACGCCGCAGGCTCGCCCGGTCCCTTGTCGCGCACGGCGAGCCCCTGGAGGACGTCACCGGCGCCTTCCCCG
This sequence comes from Microbispora sp. CSR-4, assembly GCF_008033685.1. Lineage (NCBI taxonomy): Bacteria > Bacillati > Actinomycetota > Actinomycetes > Streptosporangiales > Streptosporangiaceae > Microbispora > Microbispora sp. CSR-4. The sequence continues at coordinate 15,075 of NZ_VJVX01000073.1, read as the reverse complement.
CCGCGGGAGACCGGCTCACCGAACGGCTCAGGGCGTCGGTGCCCACCGCGGAGGCCAAGGAGTGGGCGTGGACGACCATACTGGGCAGCGGGAGCGTCGCGCAGGTCCGCGCGCTCGCCGACGGGTTCGCCCACCCCGCGCACCATCACCTGCTCGCGCCGTTCGCGCGGCGCTACGCGCACGACGTCCCCCCGCTGCTGGCCGCCGTGGGAGACCGGGAACCGGCGCATACGATCGCCGTCCGGCTGTTCCCCTCCTGGGCGGTCTCACGGCACACGCTGAGACTGATCGAGCGCCTGCCCGCCGATGACCGGTTCGTCAGGCTCACCGGGGCCGCCAGGGCCGAGCTCGCCCTCGCCGTGGACCTGTCCGAGCGGGACGCCGCCGGGTGACAGCCACTCCTCCGCGCCGCCGCCCGCGGCGAACCTCCCGAAGAGCTCCCGCATGGCCGGCCCGGCGTCCGGGCCCGCGTACCACCGCTCCCCCGCCCGGCCGGTCAGGTGGTCCCACAGCGTCTCGCGCAGCATGAACGCCTGGTGATACACCAGCGGGTAGCACGGCTTGCCCTCCAGGTAGGTCTGCATCCGGTCCCACGCGGCCCCTGGGTCCACCGCGACGCCGAACTCCCGCTCGTACGAGCGCACATACTCGGCGGCCGGGTCCGGGCAGCCGTCGTGCACCGCCATCTCGTAGCAGAGGCTGGTCGCCACCAGGCGCCGTACGTGCTCACGCGCGAAGGCGAGGCGCTCCGCGGCCTCGGCGCCCACCATGACGCCGAGGTGGCGCCGCTGCCAGTCCGGCCGCCGGACGACGCGTTCCAGGGCGAAGCCGAACGCCTCGGTCAGCGCCGGGTGCGTGCGCCACAGGTCGGCGGGGTGCCGGGTGCCCGCGGTGAAGTGCAGCGCGTGCCCGAACTCGTGCAGAAGTGTGGCATGGTGCCCCAATGTCGTGCCCGGCGTGGTGGACACCCGCACGTCGGCCGGCGGCGCGACCGGCGAGCAGAACGCCGTGCCCGACTTGCCGGGCCGTGCGACGTCGTCGACGAGGATGCGGTCCAGGCATCCGCCGAAACCCCACGCGCGTACGGTGGAGCGCACGCTTTCGAGCGCGCCGCGGGCGCCCTCGGGCAGGACGGCGCGTGCGGCGACAAGGCGAGCGTCCCCCATGGACGGGGTGGCGATCGCGTCGCGTGCCCGCCAGTCGTCCCATCGCTTGAGGAACCCCGCCCGCGTGGCGTCCAGCCAGTTCCGGGCGTGGGCCACGAACCGGTCCACCTCCGGGTGCAGCGCCCGCACCAGCGCGGCGTGCGTCGGGAACCCCAGCTCGGCCCGCGCCTCGGCGTACGCGTCGAGCCAGCGCCGCCGGCCCTCGCGCAGCCGCTCCCCGACGTCCGCGAGCGCGGCCCGGACCTCGGCACGCCGCCGGTCGTCGGTGACCGTCCGCGAGAGGGCGACCAGTTCCCCGTGGGTGAGCGTCCTGCCACCGGCTTCGGCGGTGACGGTGCGCTGGAGCAGCCGCAGCCGCGCGGTCGCCTCCGTCAGCCGGACGCGGAGGTACCAGAGGACCAGCTCCCCGGCGTAGTGCAGGTCGCCGTGCTCCAATGCCGTGAGGACGAGCCCGCCGTCGGTCAGCCAGGTGAGGCCGCCCTCCGGCCGCGCCGGGTGGTCCTCGCCCTGTCCCGTCGCGGCCAGCCAGCGGGCGTGGGCGACCCTCGCCTGGAGGGCCACAAGATTTTCAACGTGGGCGGCCAGGTAGCCGGGAACGGCGGTCACGACGGGTCCACCGAGGCGGCCGGGGGCAGGCCGAGCACCTCCGAGGCGCCGTCGGCGACCCGCTGCCAGAACTCACGCCGGTCCTCCGGGAGCCCGGCGAACAGCTCCGAGCAGCGGCGGGTCATCTCCAGTGCCAGACCCGGATGGGCCAGCACGCCGCGGATCCACGCGAGCTGCCCGGGCTCCGGCGGGTCGATGCGCAGCCCCGCGAGACCCGCGCGGACCTTCCGCCCGACACGCTCGTCCAGGGTGGTCGCGTAGCTCTCCCGCGCCTGCGGCGTGTCGCCGTCGACCGCGAGCGGCACCGTGGCGGCGAGAGTCTCCGCCGCCGCGCAGGCGTCGGTGATGCCCGCGCCGAACAGCGGGTCCTTGTGGCAGTAGGCGTCGCCCGCCAGTCGCCAGCCCGGCCCCGCCGGCTCGCGCTGGAAGTTCCGCAGGCTCTTCGACGCGTACACGGGCGAGACCCGCCGTGCCGTGCGCAACCGGTCCGCCATGGCGGGGATCGACCGGAGCAGGCGCTCGTACCCCTCGTCGCCCCCCGCGTCCGCCCGGAGGGCCGCGTGCTCTTCCATGGGCGCCGACACCATGATCACCCATCGCCCGCCGTCGCACGGGCCGACCTGGAGCACGTGGCCGTCGTCGTGCCACAGCTCCAGCGCGGGCGAGGGCATGGGGACGACGTCCTCCCAGTAGGCGTGGAACGTGCAGCGCATGGCCCCGGCGTCGAAGGTGGTGGCCGCGCGGACATGACGGGCGGTCGGAGAACTCCGCCCGTCCGCGCCCACGACGATCCTGGCCTTCTCCGACCACCCCGCGCCCTCGATCCCGGCGACATGGTCACCGTCCCAGCGCAGGGACCGCACCGGGCTGCGTTCCCTGATCTCGGCCCCATGCCGGCTCGCGGCGCGCAGCAGGATCCCGCTGAGGGTCTCCCGGCGTACGCACAGGTTGTAGTGGTACGGCGAGCGGGGCAGCATGGGCGCGCCGTAATAGCCGCCCTCGACCTCCAGGTGCCAGCGCCGCAGCGGTGGCGCGCCGGTGGCGAGCACCTCGTCCAGCACGCCGAGCCGGTCCAGGAAGGACAGCGCCGTCGGGCCGAAGAAGTGGGTGGAGACGGCCGGGGCGGGCAGGCGGGTGCGGTCGCACAACAGCACCCGCAGACCCTCCCGCGCGAGCAGGGCGGCGCTCGCGGCCCCGGTGACGCCGCCCCCGACCACGATCACGTCATACATCGGCCGCTCCTCGCGTCATGTCCCACCGGCCAGCACGAACGGCATGCGGCCCGACCAGATCCTGCTCACGGCCCACCGGCGGTCGCTGACCGCGCGGAAGCGGCGGCCGAGCACCTCACGCAGGTCCAGGGCGATCGGACGCTGCCGGAGGATCCCGGCCACCCGTCCGTCCCTGATTAGAAATCCGAGCCGCAGCCTGCCCTCGACGACCGGTGAGAGGCCGGCACGCTGGTGCCCGCCCATCAGCGACTCGACGAGCACCCCTTCGCGGACGCCTGCCAGCAGGTCGTCGAAGGAACCGACGTCGGCCGATCCGGCGGACAGCGTCGCGCCGTTGAGAACCGGCGTGGCAGGTTTGAGCACCGTGCGGCGCAGCGCGTTGCCCCGGAAGCCGTGCCCTGTGGGCGCCGTCCCGCACGCGGCCGCCGTACGGACGCTGTGGTACGCCCGGACCGGGACGCCCCGCTCGACCAGCGTGAGGGGCGCGCATGGCACGCCGTCGTCGTCGCTGCCCGGCCAGGCCAGCCCGCCGGTGCCCTCGTCGTCCGGGTCGTCCGGCGCGGCCGGCTCCGAGGGATGGTCGCGCAGGCCGATCGAGGGGTGCAGGAACGGCTCGCCCAGATGCCCGGCGACGAACGAGCGGCCCGCGGTGACGGCGGTGCCGTTCAGCGCGGTGACCAGCGGGGTGAGCAGGGTGTGCACCGCGGACGGGGCGAGCAGCACGTCGTGGTCGCCGGAGGGCGCGTCGGCGGCGGGCAGCCCGTCCCATCCGGCCGCGGCCTCCAGCCACGCCGAGAGCGCGGCGGGCAGCTCCGGCGTCCGGGTCCAGCCGGTCCACGGCAGCTGGACGGCCGTCCCTTCCGCCAGAGCGGCGATGTGGAAGAACCGGTCCGAGGTCGTGGTGCGCCGGTCCGGGGCCGCGCGGTGCACCGCCTGTTCGGTCCGGGTCACCGTGCCGTGCACGGTCAACCCGGCCGAGCGTTGCAGCGCGCCCAGCCGCTCGGCCAGGAGCCGTACGGATCGGGTGCCCTGATCCGGGGCGGGCCTCTCGGCGGCCAGAAGGGCGGCGTTCCTCCCGGCGACCGGGTCGGGTGACGCCGGGGGCCCGTGAGCCGCGTTCCGTACGGCCTCGCCGACGAGCCCGCGCACGTCGTCGAGGCGGGTCGTGGTGGCCGTGCCCACCCGGCCGTGGAGGTGCACCCGCAGGCACAGCGCCGTCTCGTGCGCGGACCTGACCAGGTCGGGCACGCCCGAACCGACCTCCACCACGGTGTCGTCGCGCTCGACGGCCAGGATCTCCCAGTGGCCGGCGCGGGCCGCGGCCTCCGCCGCGACGTGGTCCAGCCGGTCAGCCAGAGGTGACACGTATGCCTCGCAATCGCAGCATGGGGGCCCAGGAGCTGACCGGCAGCCCGTTCTGGCCCTGCTTGCCGCAGCTCGCCGAGGTGTCGCCGCGCCACTGCTCACGGCCGATCGCGTCGATGGCCGCGAAGGCGCCGAGCACGTCGCCGGACAGCACCACGCCTCTGACCCGGCCGCGGACCTCGCCGTCGCGGATCTCCCGGCACTCCGCCGGCAGGAAGGTGAATCCGGCGCGGTCGGTCTGCCCGCCGAGCACGCCGCGGGCCAGCAGCCCGCGCGCCACACCGCCGATCATCTCCTCCTCGGAGGCGGCACCGGGGGCGATGGCGATCGTCCGCAGCCGGGGCAGCGGCGGGTGGCGGAAGTTCAGGGCTCTGGCGTTTCCGGTGGGGTCCTCGCGGAAGGCCGCCGCGGTGGAGCGATCGTGCAGCCGGGGCCGGGTGACGACGCCGTCGCGCAGCAGCTCCACCGGAGACCCCGCCGTGCCCTCGTCGTCCACCGGTACGAATCCCCGCGCACCGGGACGTCCGGGGTGATCGGTGATCGTCAGCATGGACGGGCCGAGCCGGCGTCCGGGGGCCAGCGACCGTTGCAGAGGCGCGTCCCCGAGATGGTGATCGGCCTCGGCGAGATGCCCGATCGTCTCGTGGGCCCAGATGCCGGCCAGCGGGCCGTCGCAGACCACGTCATACTCCCCCGGTGCCACCACGGGGGCGGCGCGCAAATCCACCGCGGTCGCGACGGCGGCCTCCACGTCCGGGCCCAGACCCCGCACCACCGAGAAGTCGCCGCCGCTGCCGGCCGACACCGAGCCGGCGGTCCTCGCGGCGCCGCCGTCGGCGTAAACGGTGATCTGTAGCGTCAGGTCCCTGCGCCGGTAGGAGACACCGGTCCCCTCGCTGGTGAACAGCTCCACGTCCGCGACCGACTCGCGGTAGTAGACGAGCGCCCCGGTCACGCCGGTATGCGCGGCCAGCGCCGCCGCGTGGTAGGCGCCGAGCAGTTCCACCTTCTCCGCCAGCCCGACCGTCTCCGCGAGCTCGCCGATCTCGCCGGGACGGTCGTCCCGATAGGGCCGGTGTGCGGCGAGGCGTCCCGCCGCACACCCCAGCTCGACGGCGTCCCGCGCGGCCCTGCGCAGCACCGGCCCGGCGTCCATGGCGGTGTCCGACGCGAACGCCGACCCCGACCGGCCGATCACACGGGCACAGCACCCCTCGTCACGGCTGGTCACGCTGCTTTCCAGGCCGTCGCCGCGCCACACCAGGTCGACGGTCCTCGCGCGTTCGACGCGTACCTCGGCGTAGTCGTCCGCCCGGAGACCGACGTCCCGGAAAAGCGCGGGCGAGCCGCCGGTCAGCAGCACGGTCGGGCGGGGCTGTCGTCCCGGTAGGCGAAGATCATGGCGCTGGTGACCTGCGCACCGTCGCGGTACGGAACGAGCCCGTCGCTGCGCATGTCCACGCTGCCGAAGCCCGCGCCGAGCACCAGGTCACGGTATTGGCTCTCGGTCATGCCCACCACGCACCGGGCGAAGTCCTCCGCGCCTGCGGACTCGCCGGCCGCCACATCCGCCGGGGGCGGGCCGTCGTCGGAGTACACGACATCGGAGATCACCGCCACCCCTCCCGGGCGCAGGACCGCCGCGACCGCGTGAAGCACTTCCTTCTTGTCGGGGAACATGCCGAGGACGCAGTTGCTCATCACCACGTCCACGCTGGCCTCACGCACCGGTGGGCGCCGGATGTCGCCGACCCGCACGTCGATGTTCCTGAGCCCCATCTCCCTGGCCGCGCGCCGAGCCGTCCTGACCATCTGCATCGACGCGTCGACGCCGATGACCCGGCCCGTCTCACCCACCCTGCGCGCGGCGATCAGCAGATCCAGCCCGGCGCCGCAGCCGAAGTCCACGACCGTCTGCCCGGGGCGCAGGCCGATCGCGTTCATGGGCGAGCCGCAGCCGCTCGACAGCTCCAGGACCCAGCCGGGGATCTCGGCGAGCTCCTCCGGGGTGTAGACCGACGTGGGAGAACAGCACAGCGTGCTGGTGCCCTGCACCGCCAGCGCGTCGTAACGCTTCTTGACGTGCGTCTCGACGGGAACGGGACGCTGGTCGGCCGGGACCGCTTCCAGGGCCGCTTCCGGGGCCACGCAGCAGCCCGACGCCTCGTCCGCGGTCGCCGGGGCGCATCCGCACGCGGCCGGCTCGACGACCGCCTCGATCGACGTTCCCGGCCGGATCAGCTCATCCAGGGAAACGAACCCACGCGTGTCATCTGCTCCCACGTTCCCTCTTCTCCTTCCGGTCGGTTCGCGTGCTCCTGCTGCCGGCGCAGCGCCATGGGCAGCAGGTAGGCCAACTGGGTCTCGACACGCGTCGTGATGCTGGACACCTTGGGGCAGTAGCAGGTGTTGAAGTCGCCGCCGTTGGCCGCCCACGCCTTGATGGGGCAGCCGCCGCCCCCGCAGAACAACTTCACGTTGCAGTCGCGGCACATGGGCACGGTGTCCACGTGGCGGTGCCGCCAGGGATCCCGGTAGCCGGCCGCGTAGCTGAACTCGGGATAGAACGTCCCACAGGCGTGCTGGGGACGGCCCACGGTCTCGGGGCAACCGTAGATCTTGCCGTTGGGGTCGAAGGCGACGACGCTCGTGCCGGCGCTGCATCCCTGGAGGTTGGGCCGCAGGCGGTCGCCCTCCAGGACGGCCGACCTGATGCGGGCGAGGTCGGGCTGCAGCATGCGGTCCACCAGGGGGTTCTGCTGAACCATGCGCCAGAAGGCCTCCTGGAGCCCGGCCTTGACGTCCCCCCGGACCATGCGCTTGCGCTTCTCCTCGGGGTGGTCGGGGGTGACGTACAGGAACGTGGTGGCCTTGGTGAAGCCGTTGAACAGGCGGATCTTCGGGTGGTCGAGCCACCCCTTGGCCTGTGCGAACTCCGCGAAGCGCGGCATGTCGTCCACGCTGTCCTCGTCGATCAGCACCCGGATCAGCACGCGGATGCCGGCGTCCGCGGCCACGTCGATGCTGCGCTCGATGAGCTCGAACGTCGGCCTGCCGTTGCGGAACACCCGCCGGGTGTCGTGGGTCCTCGGCGTGCCGTCCAGGCTGACCTGGACCTCCTCACAGCCGTACTTGAGCAGCATCGGCACGTACGCGTCCAGCGCCACGCCGTTGGTGATCGCGGTGACCGGGTAGCCGCGGTCGTACGAGCCGCGCAGGATCTGCTCGACGGCGCCGCGCTGGTAGGGCGTGTCCAGGAGCGGTTCCCCGCCGAACAGGGTGATGTACGGCGGGCCGGAGTTCTGGTGCCGGTCCTGGATCTCGGGGATGGTGTCGAACGCGGCCTCGATCATCTCCTCGTCCATGCGCGGGCTCCTGGTGGTCAGCTCGCCCTCGAAGCAGTAGGGGCACGCCAGGTTGCACACGAACGACGGGATGAACATGAACTGGAACGGCGCCTCCTGGATCGCCTGGAAGTAGCCGTCGACGATGGCGCGGTAGCGCGCCTCCTCCTCGGCCAGGTCGGTGCAGACGTACCCGCGCTCCAGCAGGCCGGCCACGAGCTCACGGTCGACGGCCTCTCCGGCGCGGACCCGTTCCAGCGCGGCGACCTCGGCGGGGGTGACGATGTCCATCGATCCGGACACCGCGTTGGCGAGGACGCTCACCTTGCCGCTCTCGCCGAGATAGGCCGGGTCCAGGGTGCCCTCGGGGAGCTCCACCGAGAAGGTGACGGTGTTCGGGCTCACAAACATGGTGTGTCTCCCAGAAACGGTGTCCTGTGGTGCCGCCGGGGGTGGGTGAGGGGGCGGGCCGGGAAGTGGAGGGCGCGGCAGGGGATACCTGTGCCGTACGGTCCGCCGGCCACGGTCACTCGCAGCCGTCGGGGTCGTTGGCCATGATGCTGGTCACGACGTCGAGGTTCTTCCGGCCGCGCATGGCGGTGCAGCAGTCGGTCTGCTTCTCGGACACTTCGGCGTTCTCGATCATGGAAATGGCGATCATAGGTATCACCTCCTCCGCTGTGATCTCTGCCGCGCTCTCCGGCCCGCTCCCCGCCGCGTCGCGGCGGGGAGAGTCGTTGGTGGGGCGCGTGCCCCGGGTTGCGGGTCACCGCAGGACCTCCCGCACGATGAGCACCGCGATGGTGATCAGGCCCTCTCCGATGATCAGACCGGAGGCGACGATCTCGGTGCCGCTGCGCCGGCCGGGGTTGCGGCGGGTGAGCAGCCACTGGGTCAGGCCTCCGGCGGCGAGGGTCAGCGAGTTCGCGGGGGGAAGCAGCACCCCGAGGCCGATCATCGTGGGCATGGCCGAGGTGAAGGCAAGGCCCAGGCCGAGGGGGCTCGAAACGGCCAGCGCGAGGGCCACGGTGGCGGGGTATTCGGCCGATCCCCGGACGGTGGTGTCCACGAACTGGACCGCGGTGGCCACAGGAGCGGGAAAGGAGCCTCCCCCGAGCACACCCGCGCGGCTGAGCACCGCGATCACCAGGACGCCGACCACGGCGCCGGCAAGGCCGCCCGCCAGTTGCGTCCAGCCCGTCAGCCGCCCGGGCGGCTCGGCCAGTCCCTCGGGACGGTCGTGGGCGACCTTCACCGAGTAGGTGAAGTACACGGCGGCGAGGGCCGCGCAGCAGATGGTCGAGGCCATGAGCAACGCCGCCGTCCGGTCCGCGCCGGATACGGCGAAGGCCACGACGCTGAAGTAGAGCGCCGGGGACAACGGAACCAGCCCGATCTCGCCGCCTGCTCGGGTGAGGAACACGGTCATCACGGCGAGCAGCACGACGCCGAGCAGGCCGTAGCCGAGGTAACGCAGAAGGGACGGGTACACCAGCGCCGGCAGCGCCGTTCCCACGAGGACGGCGACGGCGAGCCACCGCGTGGGGCCCCGGAGCAGGCGGCCGCCCTGGAGGGAACGCGCCAGCGGGCCGCGGACGCGGGCGATCGAGGCGAGGGAGTAGCCGAGGATGAGGCCGACGCCGGCGGCGAGCACCCAGGGATAGGACAGATGGTCGCTGTACGCCACGGACCGGCCCTCGGTGCCGTCCTGGACCGCCCACACGACGACGGTGTACGCCGCGCCGGCCGCAAGCCAGGCGCACGCGCGCGGGCCGATGAGGAACCCGACTCCGTACAACAACGGCGAGAGGGCCAAGGCCAGATGGGTGCCCGTGACCTCGGGCGTGACCTCGTGACCCCATAGGGCGACCCCCAGGGCCGACGCGGCGCCCACACCGGCGGCGATGGGAAGCATACGGCCGAGCCGGTCGCTCTCCCCGTCCTTGGGGCGGCTGAGCGACGCCATCAGGGTGATGGCCGGCTTCAGGGTCGGGTAGGGCAGCCTCTCGGCGACCACCAGCGTCCGCGCGACGAGCCCTCCGAGGAGGATGCCCACGGCGTTCGCGGCCATCGCCAGCACCACCAGGAAACCCCAGGCCGGCAGCTCACCGGCCCGCAGGACCACGGCTCCGACGCCGGTGTCCAGCGCGGCCGTGGCCATGTATCCGCTGGACGCGATGGAGAAGACGACGAAGAGACCCTGCCAGCTGAGCGCTCCCGCCACCCGGAGCAGCGCCGCGCCCAGCGCGGCCACCAGCGCCGACCCTCCGAAGGACGTGCCGGTGCGGAACAGGACCAGCACGTTGAGGACGCAGAGCAACACGCCGATGGCCAGGCCGATGAGCGTGGCCCAGACGTACGATCCCCGCCAGCCGGCGAGGGCGCCTACCGCCGGAGTCGGAGGCGATGCAGTGGAGGATGCGGTGCGCTCCTCTCCGCCCACAGAGCGCCCCCCATCTCGACCAGGTGAACTACATTGATAACTATCGATCCAGCCGACAGGTGCACATTAAAAGGGGCCGACGGCAATGGTCAAGAGTCTTGACGAGATTGTCTATTCGTGCACACGACCCTTGTTACGCGACCATTACGAAACGTTTCGGAATTGCGCCATACCGCATGTCGGCCAATTGCACCGGACCACAGCGTTCGATCGGCGAGCCAGGGGGCCGGCCCCTACACGTCGGGTCGTCACCGCGCCCGAACCTCGGCCGTACAGCCCGACCTCCTGCGCGTTTCCCCTCTTTTTGGCCTGACCGGAAATACGCGATCGCGACCCGCTTCTCGGCCCGGCAGCCAGTGTCGTGCGGTCAACCCATCTCGTCACCCTGAGTCCGTCAAGGTAAGCCGTCGAGCGGCTCGAGTAATCACCGGCGGTCAAGACCAGTCAATAATTGTTTACAGGATCTTCATCCACAGATCTTGACGATAGCTCCGATAGTGCTGACGCTATTTCCGTCGGACAAGGGATCTACGACCCAAAGGCCGGTGATGCGTGAACGTCGAACAGGCCGTACGACAGCGCTACAGCATTGCAGCGCCGCGTCGCGGATCCCCGAGGCAGGCACGTGCCGCCCTGATCCGGAATACCTTGCAGCGATTCCCTCAGTTGTATTGGAGAAGGATTACCGCTGCGGAGTTCCCGTCGGTTACGCACGACCGGGCGACCGGGTGCTCGACCTGGGCAACGGTGCCGGGGCGGTCTGTTTCATCGCCTCACAGGCCGTCGGCTCAGCCGGCTCCGTTTTGAGAATCGACATCGATGACGACATGTTGTCGGTCCGCCACGGCGCCTGCGCGCTGTACCGCGGACCTCTCGCCACGGTCGCTCACGGCACAGGGCTGCGACTGGTCCTGCGGGGGCGGTTCCTCTCCGGCCGCAGGACGTGCGACGACCCCGAAGGCAACCGCGACTGCTGACCCTGTGGAAGACGGCGCCTGATGCGCCGGTCCGAGATTGCTCTTCGGTCTGATGCCCGCGGACGTGTAGTCAGGCCCCGCCATACCTCTCGCTGCGCGCTCCCGCACGAGCACCGCTACCCCCCGGAGGCATACCCATGGAAGTGCTCGTACTTGTGCTCGTGCTCTTACTGGCCGCCGCCAACGGAGCGAACGACGTACCGAAGGGTGTCGCCACGCTCGCCGGCGCGGGCGTGACGAAAATCCGCACGGCCATCGCATGGGGCACGGTAGCCACCACCCTCGGGTGCCTCGTCTCGTTGACGTTGGCCTCGAAGATGACCGAACTCTTCTCCAAAGGCATCGTCTCCGCCACGCCCACCCCGGCTTTCACGGTCGCGGTGCTGATCGGAACCATCTTCTGGGTCGTCTTGGCCACCGTCCTGAAGTTGCCCGTCTCCACCACCCACGCCCTGGTCGGCTCGCTTCTCGGCGCAGGAAGCCTGTTCGCCGGCTCCGCGGTCGAGTGGAACGGACTGCTCGGGAAGGTCGTGCAGCCGCTGCTGCTGAGCATCCTGGTGGCCTACGCCATCTCAGCCGTATTAGGAATCATCACCCGGAAAGTCGTGTCGATCCGTACTGCGAGAACGGAAAGAATCCAGGCTCCGGTCCCGGACGGTGCTGCGGCGCCGGTCGGGACCTTGACGGCACAGGTCGAGCGGACCAAGGCGCAGCAAGCCGTCGGAATCGCTCACTGGGCGACAAGTGGCCTGGCGAGCTTCGCCCGGGGCCTCAACGACGCGCCCAAGATCGTTGCTATCGGCTCCTTCGCGATGGTGGGCGGGATGACCCCGACCGGTCTGCTGTTCGCCGTCACCGCGGCCATGGCCATCGGAGGTGTCGTGGCGGGCTCTCGCATCGCCGACCGGCTCGCGTACTCCGTTATCAAGATTCCTCATGTCGAGGGTTTCACCGCCAATCTCACGACCGCGAGCCTCGTCGGACTGGGTGCCATGTTGGGCTTGCCCATGTCGACCACGCAGGTGTCGGCAGGGGCCATCTCCGGCATCGCGGCCAATGACCTGTCCAGGCTCAACAAGAAGACGGTCCGTGACCTTCTGATCGCTTGGTTGTGCACACCGCCTGTCGCCGCCGCCGTAGCCGCGGGAGCGTATTTACTGCTCAGGTAGCGGGAACAGCAGACGGGATTGCCGCCGGCCGCCGTTCCCGGCGGCAATCCCTTCTCGGCAGGAGGCCTGGTGGACCGAGGCGGCGTACGTCAACCAAGGATGCCCCTTGTCGCCCCGCGTCATCTTGGCCACGGCGGACAGCGACGGAGGAGCCCTGCGGTTGCATGCAGCGGGAGCAGCGCTTCGAGGACTGGTGACCATCGGCCAGAGCGAATATCAGGAACTCCCAGACAGATCGAAGGGACCATCCATGCCCCCGATGTCCAGCGTCCTGTTCGTGTGCGTACACAACGCCGGCCGTTCCCAGATGGCGGCCGGCTGGCTCGCGCACCTGGCCGGCGACCGCGTCCAGGTCCGTTCGGCCGGGTCAGCGCCCAGGGAGCAGGTCAACCCTGTCGCCGTCGACGCCATGCGCGAGGTCGGCATCGACATCAGTGCCGAAAGACCGAAGCTGCTCACTGCCGACGCCGTTCAGGCATCCGACGTGATCATCACCATGGGCTGCGGTGATGCATGTCCTATCCTCCCCGGCAAACGGTACGAGGACTGGAAACTCGACGACCCGGCCGGGCAAGGCATCGATGCTGTGCGCGTGATACGGAATGAGATCTACGACCGTGTGAAGGTTCTGATGGTCGAACTTCTGAAGCCCTGATGCGCTTCCCAGGAGTACGGGGGTGGCTCTCGTGGTCGGCGTCCTTGGCACCGACCTCGCCCACAACCTTCGGGTCTCTCACGCCTCGTGAACACGATCGGGTTCGAGTGCGGCGAGCAGCGGGGTGATCAGGAAGGCCAGGAGTCTATCCTCTAACGGCTCCCCGCCACGACCCGCACGAGAGCGGTTCCTCTTGGACGCTTCTAAAAGCGGCCACTCTTTACAAAGTAGATTCTTTACCGCTGGATCCGCCCAAACGGACAGTTCCCTCGATGACGAGGAAGCTCATCTGAACACGGCGGCCACACGCACCCTCGTTGACCGTGGATCCCCTGGTCAGCGCCGGTATTGATGGGCACCGGTCGGGAGCGGTCGGCACGTTCGTCTTCACGGTCAAACGACGGTCAGACAGCAAAAGAGCCTGATCACTTGGAGAGTGATCAGGCCTCTGACCTGCTACAACAGTGTCGGGACGGCGGGATTTGAACCCACGACCCCTTGACCCCCAGTCGCGTTTTCGCGTTCATTCGACTCCCTCGCTCCGGGGAGCGCAGTCGCTACTATGCAGGTCAGAGGCATGATTTTCATGCCGAGCAGTACCGGGAGATGACGCCGACTGACGTCGGATCCGGTGACACAGCGATGACACGATCATGGGGGTCGGAATGGGCTTCTCCCGCAAGCGGATCGACAGCAGGGGCCGGGTTCGCTATGCCGCGCTCTATCGAGACCTGCGCGGCGAACAGCGGTCCGCTGGCACCTTCGGGAGCAAGCGCGAGGCCGACAAAGCCTGGCAACGAGCCGAGGCCAAGCTCGACGAGGGGCGCGCCGGCACCCCGGCTCGGAGCAAGCAGACTTTCCGGCGGTATGTCGAGGAGGAGTGGCTGCCCCATCACGTTATGGAGGCGACGACCCGCGAGGGCTACACCTACTCGATCTATGCCCACATCATGGACTGGTTCGGGCCCATGCGCATGATCGAGATCCTGCCCAGCGACGTACGCGCCTGGGTGAAGGACCAGCAGGACCGCGGCCACTCCCCCGCCACCATCCGGCTCAACAAGTCGATCCTCAGCGGCATCTTCACAACGGCACTGAATGACCAGGTCACCGCGCTGCACCCGTGCAAGGGGGTGAAGACGCCAACAGTGCCGAAGAAGCCGCTACGGATCGTGTCCCCTGAGGAGTTCGACAAGCTCTACTTCGCGCTGCCCACCGAGGAGGCTCGGCTCCTGGCCGAGACCGCCATCGAGAGCGGCATGCGCTGGGGCGAACTCACCGAGCTCCGCGTCAAGGACCTCGACGTGCTCAGCCGGATCGTCACGGTGAGCCGGACGATTATCGAGATCAACCCCAAGCATCATCCCGAGGGGAAGCGGTTCCTGATCAAGGAGTATCCGAAAGACCGGGAGTTTCGCCGCTTCAAGCTCAGCCCGCAGATAACGGCGAAGCTCAAGCAGCACATCGAAGACAGCAAGCTCGAGCGGGACGACCTGCTCTTCGTCTACCAGCCCGAGGAGTCCGCGCCGCAGCCCAAGGTGGAGCCAGCAGAGCACCTGGGCCTGACCGAGCCGAACACTGCCGGACGACGGTATCGGCATGGCACACTCAGCGCGTACTCCGCAGGCAAGTGCCGCTGCGCGCACTGCAAGAACGCCTACGCCATTTACCGCGCCGAGCGCCGGTCCTCCGGCAAGGACAACCCCCGCCGGCCACGCCGCTGGGACACCGACGGGCACATCCCCCGCCGCTGGTTCCGTGACCAGGTCTGGCGACCCGCACTGGCCGCTTCAGGTCTGGAGTTCAAGGTCAAGATGCACGACCTCCGCCACGCCCACGCCTCGTGGCTGCTGGCCGGCGGCGCCGACCTCCAGGTGGTGAAGGAACGCCTCGGCCACGGCAGCATCTCCACCACAGAGTGAACCGCGCCGAGTTTCGTGGAGGCCGGGTTAGCTGGCTGGGGTGAGGATAGCCGTGGCGGTTTGTGTTCGGTAGTGGGTCTCGAATTCGGCTGGTGGGAGGTCGTTGCAGGCGCTGTGGAGGCGCCGGTTGTTGTACCAGTCGACCCATTCCATGGTGGCGATCTCGACGTCGTCCAGGCCGTTCCACGGGCCGCGC
>NZ_VJVX01000072.1:0-37256 GCF_008033685.1 Microbispora sp. CSR-4 | reverse complement strand
CAGGCGCTGCCACAACCCGATCCGGTAGCCGCCGGGCACCTGCGTGCCCTCGGTGATCGAGTCGCCCAGCGGCATCACCCGCACCCCGCCGTTCGACTCGGCCCGCGCGACGGCGGGTGCGGTCGCCACGACGGTCACGGCCAGGAGCGCGGTGGTCAGCCGGCGTCCCCACCGTCTCCGTCCGCACCGCTCTGTGAGTGTTGACATCGCTGTTGGTCAACCCCTTTCGGTGACGATGAGATAGGTGGGCGTTTCCGCCCTGCGGCCTGACGGTCAGGCGCACCTGTCAGGCCCAATTGTGAGGCTTGACTGTTAGCGCTAACATCAGCGCGACGAGAGGCTCCTCTCTTCGAAATGAGCAATGGTGGTGGTGCGCCGGAGCCAATACGACGTGAGGAGTGCCCGTCAAGCTCAAGCGCCCGTCCCGCTTCGCCCTCTCCGCCCGGCCTGCGCGTCTCAACTGCCACGATGAGGCGCGCACGGCGCCGCCGAGGGGAATCGCGATGATGAAACGTTCACCGCGTCCGCGTCGCTGTTGTCGAGGAACAGGAGCCGAACGGAAGCGTACGGAAAATTACAGAACAGATCGATGGCATCAGTGCAGTAAACAGGCCTGTCGGCCCACGTGGACGGGCGAAACTTACCGGCACCGCCCTTGACACATTTCGCGATGATTTCCAGACTGACTCCCCGAAGCGGCTCCTCCTGCCGGGGTCGGTGGTGCACGGCAGGGGCCGCGGCTTTCGACGCGACGACCGTTCGCGTGGTGTTCCCGCGGACGTCTTTTCCGCGTTCCCTCATCAATCCCGCAGTGGAGGCTCAGGCATGGGCGAAACCCCCTCACGCACCGACGGAGGACGACGGCATAGGCTCGCCGGCTCCCGCCGGCTGCTGATCGCCGGCGCCCTCGGCGCACTCGGCACGGTCACCGCACTCTCGGCGTCGCTCCCCGCCGGCGCCGCAGCCGGCACCCTGGGTGCGGCGGCCGCCCAAAGCGGCCGCTACTACGGCGCCGCGATCGCCGCCGGGCACATGAACGACTCGACCTACGTGGCCACCTGGGACCGGGAGTTCAACGCCGTCACCCCCGAGAACGAGATGAAGTGGGACGCCACCGAGCCCTCACGCGGCTCGTTCCGCTTCACCTCCGCCGACCAGATCGTCAGCCACGCCCAGAGCAAGGGCATGAAGATCCGCGGGCACACGCTCGTCTGGCACGGCCAGCTGCCCGGCTGGGTCAGCGGCCTGTCCACCAACGACCTGCGCTCGGCCATGGTCAACCACATCAACAACGTGATGGGCCACTACAAGGGCAAGATCTACGCCTGGGACGTGGTCAACGAGGCCTTCGCCGACGGCGGCGCGGTCGGCACCCTGCGCAGCTCGGTGTTCACCCAGAAACTCGGCAACGGCTTCATCGAAGAGGCCTTCCGCGCCGCGCGGGCCGCCGACCCCGACGCCAAGCTCTGCTACAACGACTACAACATCGACGACGCCAACGCGAACAAGACCCGCGGTGTCTACAACATGGTCAAGGACTTCAAGGCCCGGGGCGTGCCCATCGACTGCGTCGGCCTGCAGTCGCACCTGTCCCAGGGATCGGTGCCGTCCAACTACCAGCAGAACATCGCCCAGTTCGCCGCCCTCGGCGTCGACGTCCAGATCACCGAGCTCGACATCGGCGGCTCGGGCTCCGCGCAGGCCGACGCCTATCGCCGCGTCACCCAGGCCTGCACGGCGGTGCCCCGCTGCACCGGCATCACCGTCTGGGGCATCACCGACAAGTACTCCTGGCGCAGCGGCGACAACCCGCTGCTGTTCGACGGCAACTTCAACAAGAAGCAGGCGTACACGGCCGTCCTCGACGCCCTCAACGCCGCGACCCCGAACACCAGCCCGTCACCGACCACGAGTCCGTCCCCCAATACGAGCCCGTCTCCGCGTACCAGCCCGTCCACGACGCCGTCTCCGGTGACGGGGGCGTGCTCGGCGACGATCGAGACGACCAACAGCTGGCCGGGTGGGTTCCAGTCGACGGTGACCGTACGGGCGGGCAGTTCGGCGGTCAACGGCTGGACGGTGAAGTGGACCTGGCCGGGCGGGCAGACCTTCAGCAGCCTGTGGAACGGCGAGCAGAGCGTGTCCGGCTCCTCTGTGACGGTCCGCAACGCGCCCTACAACGGCTCGATCGCGGCCGGCTCGTCCACCACCTTCGGCTTCACCGCCAACGGCAGCGCGGCGACGCCGTCCGCCACCTGCACCAGCCCCTGACGGAAGAACGCCTTCACGGCTTCGGCGGGGCGGTGCTCTCCCGTACGACGAGGGTCGTGGCGAACTCCTTGCGGTAATGGGGGAGGGGTTCGCCACGGGCGAGCGTCACCAGCATGGCGGCCGCCGCCCCGGCCATCTCGGCCAGCGGCTGGTGGATCGTGGTCAGCGGTGGGATGGCCCATCGCATCGGAGGCATGTCGTCGAAGCCGACGACGCTGAGGTCCTCGGGGATGCGCATTCCCAGTTGGTGGGCCGCGTGGTAGACGCCGATGGCCTGGCCGTCGTTGGAGGCGAACACGGCCGTGGGCGGGTCGGGCAGGCGCAGCAGCCGGTGGGTGTGCGTCAGGCCGTCCTCTATCTGGTAGTCGCCCTGGCAGATCAGGTCGGGGTCGACGGGCACCCCGGCCGTGTCGAGCGCGGCGCGGTAGCCGTCGAGACGGGCCCGGCTCGACAGCGCGTGCGGCGGCCCGGTGATGATGGCGATCCGCCGGTGGCCCAGCTCCAGCAGGTGGCGGGTGGCGGTGAGCCCGCCGTTCCAGTTGCCCGCGCCCACCGAGGGGACGCGGTGTCCCGGGTCGCCGGTCGGGTCGAGGAGGACCAGAGGGATCTTGTGCGTGGCGAGCCGCTCACGCTGGAGGTCGGTCAGGCTGGAGAAGACCGCGATGACGCCGGCGGGACGGCGGCCGAGCACGTCCTCAAGCCAGTCTGCGCCGGGGACGTGATTGCCCTGCAACTCGGAGATCGCCACGGCCATGTGATGATCGCGCGCGACCTGTCCCACGCCGCGGGCGATCTCCGTCGGGTAGTCGCCGGCCAGCTCGTGGAAGACCAGCTCCAGCACGGCGGCCGGGCTGGAGCGCCGCCGCTGCCTGCGGAAGCCGTGCTCGCGGATGAGGCCCTCGATGAGGGCGCGGGTCTCGGGCGCCACCGCGGACCGGCCGTTCACCACCTTGGAGACCGTCGCCTTCGACACTCCGGCGAGTTCGGCAAGCTGTGCGAGGGTCAGCGGCTCTGGGACGGATGCGGACGGCTCGTCGACAACGGTCACAAACCGCAGTCTAACGTCGGCGTGGAGCCAAACCTTAATGTTTCGGTGATTAGCCGAATAATTTCAGTCGGTTACCGGGTTCGCGCTGCATGCCGAGTGCGAAAACTTTCGGAAACCGGTTTACACAGCCGGGGCCGAGGTGCTGAACGCACTGGTAGCGGTGAGGGATGCGAGGCGCTCGGCGTCTTCGGTGCCGGGCTCGGCCGTGTAGACCATGATCCGCAGGTCGCTGCCCGTCACGGTGAGCACGTCGCAGTCGAGCGTCAGAGGCCCGGCGTCCGGATGGTCGATGATCTTGCGCCCGGCCTCGTGCCGGCTGACGGCGCCGGATTCCCACAGCTCGGCGAACCGGCGGCTGTTCGCCCGCAGCTCCGCGACCAGCCGCCGCACCCGCTGGTCGGCCGGATAGCGGTCGGCGGTCGCGCGCAGGTCGGCGACCAGGGCCTCCTCGAACATCCGCAGGGACTCAGGGGTGTGCCGGGCCCGGCTGCCGGGGCCGAGGAAGTGCCGCCACACGGAGTTGCGCTGGTTGCCGCGCCACTCCGACGGGTCGCCCATCAACGCGGCGTACGGCGGGTTGGCCAGCAGCAGTGTCCAGCACGCGTCGAAGACCGCGACGGGCGTGCCGTCCAGCCGGTCGAGCAGCCGTCGTACGCTCGGGGTGATGTGCGTCGGCACCGTCCGCGGGCTGGGCGAGGCCAGCCCCGCCAGCCGGAACAGATGCGCGCGTTCGGTCTCCGTCAGCCCCAGGGCCCGGGCCAGGGCCTCGACGACCTGGGCCGACGGATGGGACGCCCGGCCCTGTTCGAGCCGGGTCACATAGTCGACGGAGATCCCGGCCAGCAGGGCCAGCTCCTCACGGCGCAGACCGGCCGCGCGCCGTTGTCCGCCCGCGGGCAGCCCCGCGGCCTCGGGCGCGACCCGGTCGCGCCAGCGGCGCAGTGCCTCGCCGAACGCTCCCGTCGTTTCCGTCGTCGCCATGCTCACCAGTCTGCATCACCGGAGCTCCTCGAAGAGAGCGGCCGTCCGTACGGCGGTGCCCTGAGCCCGGCGCCCGGTGCTCAGCAAGGCGAGCACCAGGAACCGGCGGCGCCGGCTCAGCTCGCCCACCGGCAAGGTTGCGGTAGTCATGCCCGCGACCGTAGGAATTCGAGCGCGCTCGAGGTCAAGCGCGGCGGCGGGCCGGCCTCGCCCGGTTGAACACATCCGCGAATCGGGGTTCATTGCGTGCATGCGCAGTCGCTTGAGGAAGCGCACAAAACCGGCTGGCACCGCGGGCGGGTCTCTGGCGCGCAATCGCGAGTTCCGCCTGCTGTGGCTCAGCTTCACGATGTCGGTTGCGGGCGACCAGATCTTCCCCGTCACGGTCACGATCGCGGCCCTCAACGCGGGCGGCACCGCCTCGACCATCGGCGCGATCTTCACCTGCCGGTGGATCGCGTTGATCGTGTTCGCGCTGCTCGGCGGATTGTGGGCCGACCGGTTGCCCCGCCGTACGGTGATGGTCGCCTCACTGGCCTTCCAGTGCTGCGTGGCCGCCGCCGGGCTGTGCGGCATCGCCTCGCCATGGCTTCTCGGGCTGCTGGTGTTCCTCGTCGGAGGGGCGGAGGCGTTCCACCGGCCCGCGTACCAGGCGTGCCTGTCGTCGGTCCTCACCCCCGCCCAGCGTCCGGCGGGCGCTGCGCTGACGGCCGTATCCTGGCGGCTCGGCGCCATGATCGGGCCCGGTCTCGGCGCGTACGTCGTGACCGCGTGGTCCGCGAGGATCGGGTTCCTCGCCGTGCTGGCGGCCTATCTGCTCGGTCTCGTCCTTCTCCTGCCGTTACGCGAACCCGTCGTCACGCCGGGGCGGCGGGCGTCCGCCGTACGGGAGATCGCCGACGGCCTGTCGGAGGTCGTCCGGCGGCGGTGGGTCCTGGGGATCATCGTCGCCGTCGCGCTCCAGCAGATGCTGACGATCGCGCCGGCGCAGGTCCTGCTGCCCATCGTCTCCCGTGACACCTTCGGCGGCGACACCGTGTATGGCACCGCCCTCGCCCTGCTGTCGGTCGGCGGCCTGGCGGGCGGGCTCGTCAGCATGAGATGGAAACCCGGACGGCCGGGGCTGGCCGGCGTCACCGGGCTCGCCCTCTACGGTCTCGTGCCGCTCGCGCTCGCCTGGCCGGTGTCGCGGGAATTCGTGTACGGGTGCTACGTCACGGTGGGCCTGGGGCTGGAGATCTTCGCCGTTCAATGGGTGGTGAACCTCCAGAGGGAGATCCCCCCGGAGCGGCTCGCCCGGGTCACGTCCGTGGACTGGCTGGCCGCCTCGGTCATGACGCCCCTCGGCCTGACGCTCACCGGTCCGGCCGTCGTGGCGATCGGCCGCCCGGCGCTCCTGACGATCGGCGTGGTGGCCGGATTCGCCGTGCCGCTTGCCACCCTGCTCCTGCGCGGCATGACCCGCTTCCGGAGCGACGTCCCAACGCTCGGTCAGGACACCACCCCGAAAGCCCCCACCCCCCTCAACTAGGGTCACCACCCGTGAGGATCCTCATCGTGGGCGGCAGCGGCTTTCTCGGCAGCGAGCTCGTACGGCAGGCCGCGGCGGAGGGTCATGCCGTGGCCGCGACCTGGCGGACCAGGCCGGGAACGGCGGCGGGAGCCGACTGGCTGCCGCTCGACGTCCGTGACCGCACCGCCGTGCTCGACCTGATCGGCGCGTTCGGCCCCGACGTGGTCGTCAACACGGCCTCCGGCGGAAACATGGCCTCCGGCGGAAACATGGCCTCCGGCGGATCGGACTGGGTGACGACGGCCGTCGGCGCCGCCCACGTGGCCGTCGCGTCCGCCGCACACGGGGCACGCCTGGTGCACGTGTCCAGCGACGCCGTCTTCTCGGGTGAGGCGGTCACCTATGCCGAGGACCGCGTCCCCGATCCGGTCACACCGTACGGGGCGGCGAAGGCGGCCGGGGAGGCGGCGGTGCAGGCGATCACCCCCACCGCGGTGATCGCACGGACCTCACTGATCATCGGGGACGGCGGCTCCGGGCACGAAAGACTGGTACACGGGCTCGCCTCGGGCGGCGTGAAGGGGATGCTGTTCACCGACGACGTGCGCTGCCCTGTGCACGTCCGTGACCTGGCCGCGGCCCTCTTGGAGCTGGCGAGCTCCGACCGCGCGGGGGTCCAGCACGCGGCCGGGGCGGACGCGGTGAGCCGATATGAGCTCGGATGTCTCGTCGCGCGGCGCGACGGCATCGATCCGGCCCGGCTCCCGTACGGCAGGCGCGCCGACACCGGCCTGCGCGGCCCGCTCGATGTGCGGCTCGACTGCGGCCTGACGCAGCGGCACCTGACGACCAGGCTGCGCGGGGCCCGGGAGTTCCTGGCTCAGCCGAGGATCTCGACGTAGCCGTCGGTGCCGTGAACGCGGATCCGCTGGCCGTCGCGGATCAGCCGGGTGGCCTGCTCCACGCCCACGACGGCCGGCAGGCCGTACTCCCGCGCGATCACCGCGCCGTGCGTCATGAGGCCGCCCACCTCCGTCACCAGTCCGGCGGCGGCGACGAAGAGGGGTGTCCAGCTGGGGTCGGTGTAGGCGGTGACCAGGATGTCGCCCGCGTCGAGGTCGGCCTGCGCCATGTCCACGACGACACGGGCACGGCCCTCGACGGTCCCGGCGGAGACCGGGAGGCCCACGAGCGCGCCGGGCGGGGCGTCGTCATGCCGATACCGGCCGGTGACGACCTCGCCGTCCGACGTGAGGACCCGGGGCGGGGTGAGCGCCTCGTACGACCGGAACGCCGCGCGCCTTTCCAGGATGAGCTCGGCGTCCACGTGGCCGGTGCGTACGACGTCGCGCAACTCCTCGAACCGGAGGAAGAAGATGTCGTCCGTCTCCCGCAGGACGCCGGATCGCACGAGACGCTCGGCCTCCCGCAGCAACGCCTGCTTGTAGACGAAATAGCGGCTGACCATGCCATATTTGGGATATTCGCGATAGCCGGCGAAGGCACGGACGCGGTCGATCATCCGCTTGGTCTCCTCGGCCTTGCGCTCCCCGTCGGGCAGGGCGCGCAGGCGCGTCAGCAGGTCCCGCTCCTTGCGCAGCGACTCCTGGCGTCCCTGCTCGAAGCGCCGCTTGCCGGCGCCCGGCTCGAAGTTCCTGACGTTGCCGAGGATGGTGGGCACGAGCGCGGCGGGGTTCTCGCTCCAGCGCGTCCTGGTGATGTCGATCTCGCCCGCGCAGCGCATGCCGTACGCGTCGAGGTAGCCGCGGATGGCGTCACGGGCCTCCTGCCCGCCGGGCAGCCCGGCCAGTTCGCCGAGGAGGCCGTCGCCCTCGCGGCCCTCGTCCACGACGCGCTGGAGGAACGCCACGACCTCCGCGTACGGCCGGATCACGTCGGCGACGTCGAGGAGCGCCAGCCCCATCTCGGACGTGACGTTATAGGGGACGGACTGCGCGAGCACGTCGGCCGCGTTCTTCTCGCCCAGCCATGCCTCGATGTGGTCGTTGAGCCACCAGGTCGCCTCCATCCCCGCCATGATCACCTGGAGGCCCACCGGGTCGAACAGGAGGCGCTTCAGCTCCGCGATGTCGGCCAGGATGAAGTCGAGCAGCGCCGGTCCGGACAGTCCCCGGATCTCCTGCCGCAGGGCGGCGACGGACGCCTCGGTGTTCCCGATCAGCCGCGTCACGATGCCCGGATCGGTCTCGACCGTCGTGGGCGCGCCATCAGGTGCGGGGCCGGTGGGCTTGGCAGCTTCGTCAGGAAGCGTACGGATGACGTCGCCGCGGTCGAGGAGGGTCTGCAGCGCGTCCCGGATCAGCGGGTCGGATCTCCCCAGGGTCCCGACGAGCCGCTCGCGACCCGCGGCCGTCGCCAGGATGGGGGCGACGTCGACGAACAGCCGCCCGCCCGCCTCGTGCATGGGTTGCGGGGTCGTGAGCTGCCACAGTGAGAGCCCCAGCGGCTTCATCGCGTCGGTCATCATCTGCTGGTGACCCACGGAGACGTAGACGTGGTTCTCCTGGTCGTCGGTCACGGGAACGGGGAACAGGGTGGTGATCGCCCGGCTCTGCACGATGTGGAAGTCGTCGCCGGTCAGGCACCATTCGATGTCCTGGGGCCGGCCGAAGTGCGCTTCGATCCGCCGGCCCAGCCGCACCAGGCGTACGGCCTGCGCGTCCGTCAGGACCGGCGTGCCCACGGCGGCTCTGGAGACGACCCGGTCGTCGCGCACCGTGTAGGCGTCCCCGGAGACCCGGCCGGAGACGAGCGCCTCCCCGAGCCCCCGGACGGCCTCCACGGTGGCGATCTTCCGGTTCGAGGTCACCGGGTCGGCGGTGAACAGGATCCCCGCCGCGTCGGGGAACACCATCCGCTGCACGACCACGGCCATCCGCACCTTCCGGTCGTCGAAGCCGTTGCGGCGCCGGTAGGTCACCGCCCGCTCGGTGAACAGCGAGGCCCAGCACCGCCGTACGTGCCGGAGGATCTCCTCCAGGCCCACGACGTTCAGGTACGAATCCTGTTGGCCGGCGAAGGACGCGCCCGGCAGGTCCTCGGCCGTGGCGCTGGAACGCACCGCGTAGGAGCCCTGCTCCCCGAGCCGTACGAGCGATTCGCGGATCTCCGCCACGAGGTCGTCCGGCATCGCGACGCCCTCGATGGCACTGCGGACGTCCGCGCTGCGGGCGCGGATCGCCGCCTGGTCGTCCGCCTCCACGCGCGACAGCAGGTCGAGGTGAGTGTCGATCGACGGCGTCTCGGACACGACCCGATGGAAGGCGTCCGTCGTGACGCAGAAGCCGTCCGGCACCTGGATGCCGTCGATACGCGAAAGCTCGCCCAGATGCGCTCCCTTGCCTCCGACGTCCGCGAGATTCGTCGCGTCGATCCGCTCGAAACCCATCACGTAGTGCAATTCCGTCGCTCCCTCGTTCGCCGGGCCGGTTCGCAACGGGCAAGTATGGAGCACTTTCCGGCGCCTCATGAGGCGCGCGCATCCGCTGTACAGTGAAAGCGGAGGGGTGAAACCGCCAGGTCAGAGACGAAACCGGCGTGAAGCCATCTGAAGCCCCGTGAAGCCCCGTGAAGCCACACTGAAGCCACCGTGAAGCCGCACGCGCGGAAGCTCTTCTCGAACGCCGGGAGATACCCGGCGGAGAGAGGAGACGCGCCATGGCGGACCTCAGTGCCGTCCGGGCCGACAGTCTGGTCAAGAACTTCGGCGACTTCCGGGCCGTGGACGGCATCGACCTGCACGTACGGCAGGGCGAGATCTTCGGGGTCCTGGGCCCCAACGGAGCGGGGAAGACCACGACGCTCCGGATGCTCGCCACCCTGCTCCCGATCGACGGCGGCCACGCGGAGATCTTCGGCGTCGACGTCCGGCGGGAACCCCACCGCATCCGGCAGCTGGTCGGCGTCACCGGCCAGTACGCCTCGGTGGACGAGGACCTGACCGCCCGGGAGAACCTCTGGCTGTTCGCCCGCCTGCAGGGCGTGACGAGCGCCCGGGCCAAGAGCATCGCCGGTGACCTGCTCGAACGCTTCGGCCTCCAGGAGGCGGCCAACCGTCCCCTGTCCCAGTTCAGCGGTGGCATGCGCCGCCGCCTCGACCTGGCGTCGAGCCTGATCACCCGCCCGCCCCTGATCTTCCTGGACGAGCCCACGACCGGCCTCGATCCGAGGACCCGGGGTCAGATGTGGGACACGATCCGCGAGCTGGTGACCGACGGCTCCACGATCCTCCTGACGACCCAGTATCTGGACGAGGCCGACCAGCTCGCCGACCGCATCGCCGTGATCGACCGGGGCCGCAAGGTCGCCGAGGACACTCCCGACGCGCTGAAGACCCAGGTCGGCGAGTCGACTCTGCAGCTCCGCCTCGTGGAGGGCGCCGACACCGCCCTGGGCGTGGACGTCGTCCGCCGGCTGCTGGGCGAGGAGCCGGTCCTGACCCCCGAGTCAGGGCGCATGAACATCCCCCTTCCCGACCCCGACCGGGCCGCGGACGTGCTGATCGGCCTGCGGGAGGCGGGCCTCGGCATCTCCTCGGTGAGCGTCGCCAAGCCGACGCTCGACGAGGTCTTCCTGGCGCTGACCGGCCACGGCGCCGACGACGAATCCCAGATGGAGGCGGCCCGATGACCACCACGACCACCACGACCACCGCGATGACCGTCACCACCGGCACCGCCGGCTCCCGGCGCGTCGACCCCGCCGCCGCGGTCGCCCGCACCACGCCCCGCAGCTCGCTGCAGGAGACCTGGGTCCAGACCCTGTCCATGGCATGGCGCGCCCTGAAGAAGATGCGCCGCAAGCCCGAGCAGTTCTTCGACGTGCTCATCCAGCCCTTGCTGTTCACCGCGATGTTCGCGTTCATCTTCGGTGGCGCGATCTCCGGCAGTGTGTCGAACTATCTCCCGATTCTGATCCCCGGCATCCTCGCCCAGACGGCCCTGACAGTCTGCATGGCGACGGGCGTGCAGTTGCGTGAGGACATGGACAAGGGGGTCTTCGACCGCTTCAAGTCGCTGCCGATCGCGCGGATCGCCCCTCTGGCCGGCCCGATGATCGCCGACCTGATCCGTTATGGCATTGCGTCGGTGCTGACGGTCGTCACCGGTTTGATCATCGGTTATCGCCCCGGCGGCGGTGTGCTCGGGTGCATCGGCGGTGTCGCGCTCACCATCATCGCGGGCTGGTCGCTGGCGTGGATCTTCACGTGGCTGGGCACGATGGCGCGCTCGGCGCAGAGCGTCCAGGGCATCTCGATGATGATCATGTTCCCGCTCACCTTCCTGTCCAACGCCTTCGTCCCCGCCAAGACGCTGCCCGGCTGGCTGGAGGCGTTCGTGAAGGTCAACCCGGTGTCGCACGTCGTCTCCGCGGTGCGCGACCTGTTCAACGACGGCGCCGTGACGGCCGAGGTCGGCTGGGCTGTCGTCGGCTGCGCGGTCGTCGTGGCGGTCTTCGCGCCGCTGGCGGTCCGCTCGTACTCCCGCAAGATGTAGCGGTGCCCACAGCCGGTGCCCACAGCCGGTGCCCACAAGCCGGTGCCCAGAACCGGTATCAGATGACTCGCTCCAGGACGGCGTGTGCCTCGGCCAGCAGGCCGGGGCCGCGCCGTTCGCCGTATTCGGCCTCGATCCTGGCCATGACGCCGGGGGCGACCCGTTCGGCGTGCGCGGACAACCTCGGCCAGTCCATCGTCGGGACGAACCGGTGATAGGCGAAGCGGTCGGCGAGCACGAGCAGCCGCACCGCGTCCTCGGTAGGCAGCGCGCCCTTCAGCAGGCCCCAGATGCCCAGCGCGGCGAGCACCATCCCCATAACCGGGTAGTCCTTGTTGGCGGAGTCCTGGCCGAACACGGCCAGGGTCTTGTCGCGCAGTGACTCGAAGAGGTCCGCGCCGTCGTCGCCCTCGCCGTGCTGCGCGAACGCACAGAGCGCGACGACCTCGCCCAGGATGCCCCATTGGGCGAACTCGTCGGCCATTCCCGGGGCGCGCCGCTGCCGGAGCACCTCGGCGGTCTCGCGGTGCCGCCGCAGCCCTTCGGCGATGTCGCCGTCGGCGAGGGCCAGCTCCGCCCTTCCGGCGGCGACCACCAGGGCCTCGCCGTACGTGCCCTGGGTGGCGATCGATTCCATCTCGTCGAGCATCCGCGCGGCCTCGTCGCGGCGGCCCTCGGCGAGCGCCGTCATGGCGAGGGAGGCGCGGAGCTGGATGACGTCGTCCATCGCCCCGAGGCGTTCGAGCACCGGGAGCGCCTCGGCGGCATGCCGGGAGGCCGCCGCGGAGTCGCCGAGGTGCGCGTACAGGCCGGCCAGCTGGGTGTGCAGCAGCGCCCGATGCCAGGGACCGCCGTCGTCGCCGACGAGTTCGAGGGCGGCCAGGGCCGTGTCGATCGCACCGGCCGGGTCGCCGGTGTTCTCCCGGCCGTGGCTCAGCCAGTGGAGCGCGACCTGGCGGATCAGCGGGTCGGGATCGGCGACCAGCTTTTCCAGGCCGTCCTCGGGATCCGACACCGTGGTGAGCAGGGCCGTCACCAGCGCCTGTACGGCGGGGTTCGCCGAGTCGGTCCCCAGATCGGACAGCAGCCGCGTCAGGTGCGCCGACTCCTCGATGGAGACCATGATGCTGTTGAACAGCGCGATGCTCACGGCCACCCGGGTCCGGTCGAGGAGCGGGGGCGGCGGCGTCCAGCCGCTCAGGGCCGCGGCGACGGCGGGGGCGAGCACGATGCTGCGCGGGTGGTCGCCGCAGATCGTCCAGTAGGCGCCCAGCGCGGAGAACAGCACCACGGCCGCTTCGGGGTCGGGGTCGGCCAGGGCCTCGCGCAGGATGTCGGCGAGGTTCGTCTCCTCGGCACGCAGCCGGTCCATCGCGTCGATCTGCTCCGGCGAGTACAGCCGGACGCTGGCCCGGCCGGCGTATCCGACGGCCCAGGCGCGTACGGCGGCCCGCGCCTCGTGGGTCTCGCCGGCCGACTCCAGCTGCACCCGGCCGAACTCGCGCACCGTTTCGAGCATGCGATAACGCACGCCGCGGGCCGTCTCCACGACGGTGAGCAGGGACTGCTCGACCAGCTCCTCGACGTCGCCGAGAGCGCCGTCGCCGAGCACCTCCTCGGCCGCGTCGAGGGCGAAACCGTCGGGGAAGGCCGACAGCCGGCGCAGGGCCAGGCGCTCCCGCTCGCCGAGGAGGTTCCAGGACCAGTCGATCACCGCCTGCAGCGTCTGATGCCGCGAAGGGGCGCTCCGGTCGCCGCCGCGCAGCAGCGAGAACCTGTCCTCCAGCCGCCGGGATATCTCGGCCGGTGACATCACCCGCACCTTCGCGGCGGCCAGCTCGATCGCGAGCGGCAGCCCGTCGAGGCGGGCCACGACCGCCCGTACGTCGTCCTCGTCGAGGTGCACACCGGGCCGCGCCGCGGTCGCCCGGTCGCGGAACAGCTCGACGGCGTCGCCCATGCCGAGCTGGGGCAGCGGATAGACGCGTTCGGCGGCGATGGCCAGCGGCGAGCGGGTCGTGGTGAGGACCCGCAGCTCCCGTGTGGTCGCGGTCAGATAGGCGACCAGGTCGGCCACCGCCTCCACCAGATGCTCGCAGTTGTCGAGCACCAGCAGCGCCGGGGCGAGATCGAGCTGCTGGGCGATCCGTGCCCGGACGTCGGCGCGCTGCGGCGGCGTGAGCGTACGGCGGCCGGCGACCGAGTCGCGGACCCCGAGCGCCGACCCGACCTCGCCGACCAGGTCTTCTGGCGCGGTCACGCCGACCAGCTCGACGAAGTGCACCACCGGCTGCGGAGCCTCACGGGCGACGGCATGCGCGAGCCGGGTCTTGCCGAGCCCGCCCGGGCCGAGGATCGAGACCACCCGCGAGGTGGCGAGCAGCGCCCGCACCCGCCGGAGGTCGTCGTCGCGGCCGAGCAGCGGGGTCGTGTCGAACCGCCCCCCGACGCGTACGGGGCTGTCGAGCGCCAGCAGCGCACTGTGCCCCCGCCGCAGCTCCGGGCCGACGTCGGCGCCGATCCGGTCGCGCAGGTCCGACCGATAACGCTCGAAGCGGTCGAGCGCGGCGCCCGTTCCACGCACCGCCGCCTCGCTGTGCAGGAGATCGGCGAGCAGTCCCTCGTCCTCGGGGTGGAGGCGCGCGGCCTCCTCGAGCTCGGGCAGCGCGATGTCGTGGTCGCCGCTCCTGCTCCTCGCCCGGGCGAGCACGACCCGCGCGGACGCCAGGTCGCGTTCCGCGCGCAGGCGCACCTCGGCCAGCGGGCCGTCACCCTCCGCAGGCGATGCCCCGGCGCCCAGCGCGAGCGCCTCCTCGGCCGCCGCCCCCGCCGCGGCCGGATTCTCGGCGAGCAGCGCCGCCGCCCGGTCCGTCAGGGCGTGCAGCCGCCCGGCGTCGACGCGGTCGGGCGGGACGTCGAGCCGGTATCCGCTCCCTTCCGTGACCAGCGCCTCCGGCCCCACGACCGCCCTCGTCCTGGACACCAGGACCTGCAGCGCCTTCGCCGGGTTGGCCGGTTCGCTGTCTCCCCACACGTCCGCGACGAGCTGCTCGGCGTGCACGGCCCGGGAGGCGAGCGCGAGGGCGGCGAGCAACGCCTGAGCCCTCTCGCCGACCACAGGCTGCCCCCGCCACCGCACACCGTGGAGCAGGCACAGGTCGATCGGCATGCCGCAAGTCTAGGCTCCGGCGAGCCGCGTCACGGGGCCGTGAGAAACGTGAAGTGCTCCTTGCCCACGACAACCGGATTGCGGAGTTCGCCGATCTCGTCGATCGTCACGGTGATCACGTCGCCCGCCCGCAACCGGAAGTCGATTTCGGGCACGACGCCGGTCCCCGTGGCGAGAACGGCCCCGTGGGGGTGGTTCTCGGAGTGGAAGAGGTAGGCGGTCAGCTCGGCGAACGGACGCCGGATCTGCTTCGTGGAGGTCGCGCCGTCCCAGACGACCTCTCCCTCGCGGGTGATCGTCAGCCGGATGGCGAGGTCGGAGGGGTCGACCTCCCACGCGGGCCGGATGCCGGGGGAGAGGGCGCACGCTCCGGCGTACACCTTGGCCTGCGGCAGGTAGAGCGGGTTCTCACCCTCCACGGAGCGCGAGCTCATGTCGTTGCAGACGACGTAGCCGACGATCTCCTCGAAGCGGTTGACCACGAGGGCCAGCTCGGGCTCGGGAACGTTGAGCTCCGAGTCGGAGCGGATGCCCACGGGTTCGCCGTCCACGACGACCCGCCAGGCGGGCGACTTGAAGAACAGCTCGGGCCGCTCGGCGTCGTACACCAGCTCGTAGACCGACTTGAGACTGCTTTCCTCCACGCGCGCGTCCCGGGAGCGCAGGTAGGTCACGCCTGCGGCCCACACCTCCGTGGCTCCGTCCACGGGGGCGAGCAGGCGTACGTCACCGAGCGAGCGATCGGGGAGGGCGTCGGCGCACATCCGTCCGATCTCCTCGATCCGGTGGCTCAGCAGCTCGGACACGCCGGCGACCGGGAGAGGGGACAGGACACCCTCGTTCAGTACGGCGACGCGTGGATGGGGATCGCTGTCACTCCTGTATCGAACGATGTGCACGCGAATCCTCGCCTTCGAAATCTGGACAAAGCGCACAAGATCGGTGACGGTGTGATTGTAATCGTTATCGATTACGTTTGCGAGAGTCGGAATGATCGGAGTGAACGGGTGACCACGGTGAGGCGGGAGTCCGGAGCGGCGTACACCGATCCGGCCGTGCCGGTGAGCGAGCGCGTGGCGGATCTGCTGGGTCGGATGACCCGGGAGGAGAAGCTCGCGCAGTTGGGGAGCGTCTGGGCGTTCTCCCTGATCGAGGGAGGCCGATTTTCGGCGGAGCGGGCCCGCCCGGTCCTCCGCCACGGCCTGGGCCACGTGACTCGTGTCGCGGGAGCCACGAACCTCAAGGCGGCGGATGTCGCGCGGGTCGCCAACGAGATCCAGCGGTTCCTGGTGACGGAGACCCGGCTCGGGATCCCGGCGATCGTGCACGAGGAGGTGTGCTCCGGGGTGATGGCGCGGGAGGGCACCATCTTCCCCCAGGCCATCGGCGTCGCGAGCACCTGGGAGCCGGAGCTCAACCGGCGGCTGGCGGACGCCGTCCGTGCGCAGATGCGCGCGATGGGCGGCCATCAGGGGCTCTCACCGGTGCTCGACGTGGTGCGGGACCCGCGGTGGGGCCGCACCGAGGAGACCTATGGGGAGGACCCCCACCTGGTGGCCCGGAT
Source organism: Microbispora sp. CSR-4 (assembly GCF_008033685.1). NCBI lineage: Bacteria > Bacillati > Actinomycetota > Actinomycetes > Streptosporangiales > Streptosporangiaceae > Microbispora > Microbispora sp. CSR-4. The sequence goes on along the minus strand of NZ_VJVX01000072.1, from coordinate 21,194 downwards.
GGGTGTGGCGTTCGTCCGGGGCCTGCAGGGCGACTCGCTGACCGAGGGCGTCATCGCGACGGCCAAGCACTTCGTCGGTTACGGAGCGTCCGAGGGCGGGCTGAACTGGGCGCCGGCGCATCTGCCGCCGCGCCTGCTGCGGGAGGTGTATCTGCACCCGTTCGAGGCGGCCGTACGCGAGGCGGGTCTCCAGTCGGTGATGGCCGGTTATCACGAGCTGGACGGCATCCCCTGCCACGGCAACGACGAGCTCCTCGGCGACGTCCTGCGTGGCGAGTGGGGTTTCGAAGGGACCGTCGTGTCGGACTACTTCGCCGTCGACGACCTCCACTCGTATCACCGCTTCGCCGGCGACAAGCGGCAGGCGGCGGTGCGGGCGCTCACCGCGGGCGTCGACGTCGAGCTTCCGGCGACGGACGCGTACGGGGACGCGCTCGCGCAGGCCCTCGACGAGGGCGAGGTCGGTGAAGCGCAACTGGACCGGGCGGTCTCGCGGGTGCTGCGGCACAAGTTCGAGCTCGGCCTGTTCGAGAACCCCTATGTGGACGAGACCGCGGTGGCGGTGACGGTCAACGCCGCGCCGCACCGGGAGGTGGCGCTGGAGATCGCCCGCCGCAGCCTCGTCCTGCTCAAGAACGACGGCATGCTGCCGCTGCGGCCGGGCACGGGAACGGTGGCGCTCATCGGCCCGAACGCCGACGACGCGCGGCACCTGCTCGGCGACTACTCCTTCGCGGCGCACGTCGAGTCGCTGATGCAGGCGCGCGAGCGCAAGGGCCTGCTCGGCCAGACGATGACGATCCCGGACGACCTCGAGATCGAGGAGAGCACCGACGGGGTGCGCACGGTGCGCGACGAGCTCGCGGCCCGCCTGGGCGACCGGCTGCGGTATGCGCGCGGGTGCGATGTGGCCGGCACATCGAGGGACGGTTTCGACGAGGCGGTCGCGGCCGCCGCGGCGGCCGACGTCGCGGTGCTCGTCCTGGGAGACCGCTCGGGGCTGACGCTCGGAGCCACGACGGGTGAGTCGCGTGACCGGTCCAGCCTGGACCTGCCCGGTGTCCAGGAAGACCTGGTGCGTGCCGTCGTCGCCACCGGCACCCCGGTGGTGGCGGTGCTCGTCGCGGGCCGGCCCGTCGGCGGCGACTTCCTGCACGAGAACTGCGCCGCGGTGCTGCTGGCCTGGCTGCCCGGGCAGACCGGCGCGAGGGCGATCGCCGAGGTGCTGCTCGGCGAGGTGAACCCGAGCGGGAAGCTGCCCATCTCCTATCCGCGCACCGTCGGCCAGATTCCCGTCTACTACGGGCACAAGGTGTCCGGAGGGCGGTCGCACTGGCACGGTGACTACGTCGACTCGCCCGTCAGCCCGCGATACCGCTTCGGTCACGGGCTCGGGTACGCCCCGTTCGTGGTCGAACGGGCCACGCTGGACCGCGCCGAGGTGATGGCGGGGGAGAGCGTCGCGGTGGAGGTCACCGTGGCCAACACCGGCGACCGGGCCGGCGAGGAGGTCGTCCAGCTCTACATACGCGACCCGCAGGCGTCGGTCACGCGGCCGGTGCTGGAGCTGAAGGGCTTCGCCCGCGTGTCCGCCGGGGCAGGGGAGCGAACGACCATCCGCTTCGACCTGCCCACAGACCGGCTCGGCTTTTATGACCGGAACATGCACTACACGGTAGAAGACGGACATATCGAGGTATATGTCGGCTTCTCCTCCGATGGCCACACCCATGCCGGCACGTTCACGATCATGAGTCCGGCCTATTTGGGGCGGGCTCAAAAGGGCGTACGGTCGTTGTAACAAGACGCTGACAGGCCTTGTGTTTGCTTTCGGTGTCGCCTACGTTAAAGGCCGGAAACGTAACCGATAACGATTGCAATGCTGAGAGGGCGGCATGGCCGAGGGCGGTTCGCCGGTGACGATGAGCGATGTCGCACGACTGGCGGGCGTCTCCACTGCGACCGTGTCGCGCGTGGTGAACGGGCGTTACGGCGTCAGCGCCAGCACCATCGCGCAGGTGCGTTCGGCCATCGAGCGGCTGGGCTACGAGTCGAGCCTCGTGGCGGCGAGCCTGCGGCGCACCCGCACCAACGTCCTCGGTCTGGTGACCCACCGCTTCCAGTCCTACACGGCCGAGGTGCTCAAGGGCGTCATGGACGCGTTGACCCAGTCGGGCTTCGACCTGATCATCTACGCCAACAGCGACGTCTACGGCACCTACTCCGAGGGCTGGGAGCAGCGGCACCTGACCCGTCTGTCGGGCACCCTCACGGACGGGTGCATCGTGGTCACGCCCTGGGGCGAGGTGCGGGCCAGCACGCCGATCGTGGTCATCGATCCGGTCAGGGACTCGGCGGTGCCGTCGGTGACGGCGGACAACCTCGCGGGCGCGACCACGGCGGTCGAGCACCTGCTCGGCCTGGGCCACCGGCGCATCGGCTTCATCGCGGGCCGTTCCAGCCTGGCGGCGGCGTGGTCGCGCGAGGAGGGCTACCGCAAGGCGCTGGCCGAGGCCGGCGTTCCGGTCGATCCGGCGTTGATCGGGCGAGGGGATTTCAACCCCGAGTCCGCGGTCCCGCTGGCTCGGGCCCTGCTGGAACGGCCGGACCGGCCGACGGCGATCTTCGCGGCCAGCGACGGGATGGCGCTGAAGGTGCTGGAGGTCGCGAAGGAGATGGGGCTCGACGTCCCCGGTGACCTGTCGGTGGTCGGATTCGACAACATCCCGGAGTCGGCGCTGGCGGAGCCGAGGCTGACCACCGTGGACCAGTCGATGTACCGGCTCGGATACGAGGCCGCGCACATGCTCAAAGCGCTGGTTACCGGTGAGTGGGAAGGCCCCCGCCAGATCCTGCTCCCGACGCGCCTGCTGGTCCGTGGCTCCACCGCCCCGGTGAGGGCCGCGACGAGACCATGACACAGACCCTCATCTGCGACGTCAGTTGCCGCTGACGTCGCAGATGAAAGGCATCCCCCTAGGAACGGAGGTACGAAACAAACCACCGCACATCCGCAGACGATTACGGCTGGCCGATCGGACCCCATCCGCAGCCAGCCATCCTAGGAGTGCTCAGTATGAATTTACCGTATCACGGCAGCGTACGCCCCATGGGCGTACGCCGGATCCCGGCGGCCATCGCCGCCGGAGTCATGGCGATGGCGGCGGTGTCGCTCGCACCGCCGCTGCCGGCGGCGGCCGACACCCCCTGGCTGGTGGTGTCCGAGGACGGCTACGCGTCGTTCAGCGTCCCGGCGGACTACGTCCAGGCCAACGCGGGCCAGGTGTCGCAGGTGGTCATCGAGGGGAACTTCGGCCCCTCCTTCACCTGGGCGGAGTTCGGGCTCAGCCGCAGCGGCAACGCCTGGTCCGGAGTCCTCGGCCCGCTCAAGCCGGGGCTGTACTCCTACCAGGTCACGGGTGACGACACGAAGGGTCTCAAGGATCCGACGAACGCCACCAGCGTGGCCTCCGCGCCCCTGAGGAGCACCTTCTTCGTCGCGGGCGACTCCGCGCGCCTCCTGGCGGACGCGCCGCAGGGACAGGGCGGCAAGGTCGAGACCCTGACCTATGAGGTGAAGAAGCAGGAGCGGACGGCGCTGGTCTGGACGCCGCCGGGCTACCAGGCCAAGGGCCCCAAGGGGCCAGGCCCGAAGGAGCAGGGCCCCGCGGGTCCCGGTCCCAAGGAGCCGGGTCCGGCGGGTCCCGGTCCCAAGGAGCCGGGTCCCAAGGGCTACCCGGTGCTGTACCTGCAGTCCGGCGACAGGAGCGCCACCGACTGGCTCGACCTCGGCCGGGCCAAGCAGATCCTCGACAACCTGTCGATCCAGGGCTCCGCGGAGCCGATGGTGGTCGTGATCAGCGACGCCGAGGGGACGGCCGGCGACAAGGATCTGAAGGACCTGCGCAAGGCGGTCGGGGACAGATACAACGTCCTGCGCGACCCGGGGCACCAGGCGATCGCGGGTGTGGGCGAGGGCGGGACGCAGGCGCTGCGTGCCGCGCTGACCAGACCGGCTCAGTTCGCCTACGCCGGCTCGTTCTCCGGTCTTCTGGAGGACGGCGTCGCCGGGGCGGACCCGAAGGCGATCAACCGCGAGGTCAAGCTGGCGCGTCTGTACACCGGGAACGTGACCGACCCGGCCTACAACGCGACCGTACGCCTGACCAAGGCGCTCGACCGCGCCGGCATCAGGTATGAGTTCGACGGCGTCAATCCCGACGCCGGGGCGAACTGGAACGCCTGGCAGGAGAATCTGATCGATTTCGTGCCGCGGCTGTTCCACGACGTGTCGGATCACGGCCCGAGCGCCGGTCACGGGCCGCTGAAGGGCGAGTTCCACCCGCCGGCGGCGGGCACGACCCCGACGCCGTTCCTGAGCGAGGACGGTTTCGTCACCTTCGAGACCACGACCGACTTCACGGACGCGCAGCACGTCACCGTGTGGGCCAACGTGGCTCCCGGCGGAAGCTGGCTGCGTCTCCCGATGTCCCGTGAAGGCGACCGGTGGCGGACGACCGTGGGCCCGCTGGACCCGTGGTTCTACTACTACCGGCTGATCGTGGATCGGGTCGCGGTCAAGGACGCGTCGAACCCGACGAAGGTGACCTCGGAACCGGCCTGGAGCACCTTCCTCGTTCCCGGTGAGCGGTCGCGTCTGCTCTCCGACGTTCCCGCCGGGCAGGGCGGAAAGGTCGAGAGCCTGACCTACCACAGCAACGTGGCGAACCAGGACAGGACCGCGCTGGTGTGGACCCCGCCCGGTTACGACCCGGACCGCGCGGAGCCGTACCCCGTCTTCTTCCTCCAGCACGGCAGCGGCCAGAGCTACACCGACTGGGTGGAGATGGGCCGGGCCAAGCAGATCCTCGACCACCAGTTCCTCGACGGCGACCTGGTGCCGATGGTGGTCGTGATGGGCAACGGCAACGTGTCCAACTTCAACAAGGAGCTGCTGGAGAACATCGTTCCCGCGGCTCGGGCCCACTACAACATCTCCGACGACCCGTCGCAGCAGGCACTCGCCGGCCTCTCGATGGGCGGTGGACAGACGATCGGGGTGCTCAAGGCCTACCCGGGCCGGTTCGCCTACATCGCGGCGTTCTCGGCCGGGTTCGGCAGCGGCGCAGGCGTCGACGTGGCGGCGATCAACAGCGGGACCAAGCTGTTCCGCGTGTACGTCGGCGACGTGACCGACTTCGTGTACCCGTCGTTCATGGCGGGGCTGACCACGATGAACGACCTCGGTGTCCACTACGAGTTCGACGGAATCACCCCCGGACCGCATGGGTGGGACGTATGGCAGAAAAACCTGATCGACCTCGCACCGCGCTTGTTCAAGCGCTGATCAGAAAATAACGTCAAAAGCACCGGATCACCGGTGATGGACATCGTCACGCAAGTGAGCGTGTTAGCGCTCACATGAGAAATCGGCCCGGAAGGGCGGGGCGCGGATCGCGCCGTCCGCGCCTCGCCCCCGGGCCGCTGGTTCGGCCGCAGCGGCGGCGCATGACCCTTGTGCGCAGTGATCCCGGAGGGGACGTTATGTCAACGAAGACGAAAAAACTGTTTGCCACCGCAGCCACGCTCGCCGCCGCGTGCGTGCTCCCCGCCTGCTCCCCCGACGCGGGGAGCCAGAGCAGCGCCAGCGCGACCAACGCCGGCGGCGACACGGCCGGAAACAACGCGGCCGGAAACAACGCGAGCAACTGCACGAACACCATCACCAAGAAGGACCTGCCGGTCGTCACCTTCTGGGGCTGGTACCCCAACATGCAGCTCGTCGTCGACAACTTCAACAAGCAGAACAACGAGGTGCAGGTCTGCTGGACCAACGTCGGTCAGGGCGGCGACGAGTACGACAAGTTCCAGACCGCGATCTCGGCGGGCACCGGCGCGCCCGACGTCATCATGATCGAGGCCGACCGGATCCCGACCTTCCAGATCCAGAAGGCGCTCGTCGACATCAAGAACTACGGCTTCGACGCGGTGAAGGCGAACTACAGCGAAGGCGCGTGGAAGGACGTCTCGATCGGCGGCGCGGTCTACGGCGTGCCGGTGGACGGCGGCCCGATGGCGATGATCTACCGGAAGGACGTCTTCGACAAGTACAAGATCACGCCGCCGAAGACGTGGGCCGAGTACGAGCAGGCGGCACAGAAGGTGAAGGACGCCGGCGGCCCGCTGTTCGGCGACCTGGGCGCGAACGTCCCGGCCGTCATGATGGCGCTGCAGATCCAGAAGGGCGCCAGTCCGTACACCTATGACCCGGCCCAGCCGGAGACGATCGGCATCGCGCTGAACGACCAGGCGTCCAAGGACGTGCTGGACTACTGGGGCAACCTCGCCAAGAAGGGCCTGGTCGGGACGCAGGACCAGTTCACGCCGGAGTACATCGCCGGTGTGGTCAACGGCAAGTACGCGACGTACATCTCGGCGGCCTGGGCGCCCGGATACCTCACCGGCGCGGGCGTCGGCAAGGGCAAGGACACCGGCAAGTGGGCGGTGGCGCCGCTCCCGCAGTGGGATCCCGCCAACCCGGTGCAGGTCAACTGGGGCGGGTCGGCCTTCTCCGTGACGAGCCAGGCGAAGAACCCCGAGCTCGCGGCGAAGGTGGCGTACGGCCTCTACGCGGACGACGAGTCGCTCACCGACGGCTGGACCAACCAGATCATCTTCCCGCTGAACCTGAAGGCGCTCAACAGCCCCGACTTCGTGAACCTGAAGGTGAAGTTCTTCGACGGCCAGCAGGCGAACAAGGAGGTCTATGTCCCCGCGGCGAACGCCTACACGGGCATGACCTACGCGCCGTTCGGCCAGTACTACTTCGACGCCATGACGAAGCAGATCAGCGCGGTCATCGACGGCTCCATCACCGGTGCGCAGGCGGCCGACCGGATCCAGGAAGACGTGGTGAACTACGCCAAGGAGCAGGGTTTCACCGTCAAGTAGCCGACCCGGGTGGGCCGCGCCGTCCTCGACCGGCCGGCCCACCCGCCACTCCCCAGCATCGAACCCCTCGGAGCCCAAGATGACCCTCCTGATCGAGGAGAGTGCATCGAGCACTCAAGAAAAAACGCGCAAGGTCCGCGGAAAGGTGCGCCTCCGCGAGCACCTCATGGGGTGGCTCTTCGTCGGGCCATTCGGGATCGTCTTCCTGGCCTTGCTCATCGCGCCGCTCGGGTACGCCCTGTATCTCAGCCTCTGGCAGAAGAAGCTGATCGGGGGCACCAGCTTCGTCTTCCTCGGCAACTACGTGAAGGCGTTCACCGACCCGACCTTCCTCTCCGGGGTGTGGTTCGTCGTCCGCTTCTCCCTGGTCGCCATCCCGCTGCAGATCCTCGTCGCGCTCGCGATGGCACTCATCGTGGATGCCGTGACCTCGCTGTTCACCCGGTTCTCCCGCCTCATGATCTTCCTCCCGTACGCCATTCCCACGGTGATCGGGGCGGTCATGTGGGGGTTCCTGTACAGCAAGAGCTTCGGGCCGCTCACCGACATCTTCGGGCTGTTCGGCGCCCCCGCTCCCGACTTCTTCAGCAAGAACCTGATCTTCTACGGCCTGATCAACGTCGTCACCTGGCAGTGGGCCGGTTACTACATGATCATCCTGTACGCGGCGCTCCAGGGCATCGATCCGTCGCTCTACGAGGCCGCCCGCATGGACGGCGCCAGTTCATGGCAGATCGCGCTCCGGATCAAGATCCCGCTGATCGCCCCCGCGCTGCTCCTGATCCTGGTCTTCTCGCTCATCGGCACCCTGCAGTTCTTCAACGAACCACAGATCCTGCGATATCTGGCCGCCGGCACGATCGCACCGGGATTCACCCCCAACATGTACGCGTACCAGCAGGCGTTCGGGCTCGCGAACTTCAACTACGGATCGGCGATCTCGTTCGCGCTCGGCGGGGTCGTGTTCGTCTGCGTCTACGCGTTCCTGTTCTTCACCCGCAAGCGTAGGAGCTTCTTCTGATGACCGGCAGCGCCGGCGCACGCCGCCGTTCCCAGCGCCACCTTCCCCTGCAGATCTTCCTCGGCTTCCTGGTCGTGTATTTCCTGGTGCCGTTCTGGTGGGTCATCGTCAACAGTTCCAAGGACGCCCCCGGCCTGTTCGGCGGGAGCAACACCCTGTGGTTCGCCGACCAGGTCGACTACTTCGGCAACCTCCAGCGGCTGTTCACCTACGACGGCGGCATCTACGGCAGGTGGATCCTCAACTCCACGCTGTACGCGTTCGCGGGCGGGATCGGCGCCACGATCCTGTCCGTCATGGCCGGATACGGATTCGCCAAGTATCGGTTCGCCGGCCGGCGTTTCAGCTTCTCGGTCCTGCTCGGCGCGTTGATGGTGCCCGCGACCGCCCTGGTGATCCCCACCTTCATGATGTTCTCCGGGCTCGGCCTGACGAACACGATCTGGGCGGTGATCCTCCCGTCGCTGCTCAACCCGTTCGGCGTCTATCTGATGCACGTGTACGCGCGCGACGCCGTTCCCGACGAGATCCTCGACGCGGCGAAGGTCGACGGCGCGGGTGAGCTGCGGACGTTCCTTCAGGTCGCCTTCCCGCTGATGCGGCCGGCGGTGGTCACGGTGCTGCTCCTGTCGGCCGTGGCGTCCTGGAACAACTACTTCCTGCCGCTCGCCATGCTCTCCGACAACCGCCTTTTCCCCGTCACCGTCGGGCTCGGCCTCTGGCAGGGCATCGCCTCGGCGAACAATTCGGGCAGTACCTCCCTTTGGAGCCTCATCATCCTGGGCGCGCTCGTGTCGGTGATCCCGCTCGTCATCGCCTTCTTCACCCTCCAGCGGCACTGGCGCGGCGGACTGTCCGTCGGGGGCCTGAGATAGCCGGTCGTCCACCAGTTGATCAGCATGTAGAGAAAGGTGTCCCGATGTCGATGACCAACCGTCCGCTGCGCAGCCAGGAGTGGTTCGGCGCGGAAGGGCGCAACGGGTTCATCCATCGATCGTGGATGCGCAACCAGGGGTTCGCCGACGACGTTTTCGACGGCCGCCCCGTGATCGGCATCGCCACCACATGGTCGGAGTTGACGCCGTGCAACGCCCATTTGCGCGACCTTGCCGAGTCGGTGAAGCGCGGGGTGTGGGAGAGCGGAGCCCTGCCGCTCGAGTTCCCGGCGATGAGCCTGGGAGAGCCGGTGATGCGGCCGACGACCATGCTCTACCGCAACCTGCTGGCCATGGAGGCGGAGGAGCTCATCCGGGCCAACCCGCTCGACGGCGTGGTGCTGCTGTCCGGCTGTGACAAGACCACACCCGGGCTGCTCATGGGCGCGGCCAGCGTCGACCTGCCCACTTTGATGGTCACCGGTGGCCCGATGCTCAACGGCAAGTTCCGCGGCCGGGACATCGGGTCGGGCACCGACGTGTGGCGTTTCACCGAGGAGATGCGGGCCGGCCGGATGACCGCGGCCGACTGCGCCGAGGCGGAGATCTGCATGTCCCGCAGCCGCGGGCACTGCATGACCATGGGGACCGCCTCCACGATGGCCTGTGTGGCCGAGGCGCTGGGCGTCCAGCTGCCGGGGTCCGCGGCCCTTCCGGCGGTCGACTCCCGGCGGTACGCGCTCGCGCAGGCCGCCGGGCGCCGGATCGTCGCCATGGTGCAGGAGGACCAGCGGCTGTCCACCGTGCTCACCCGCGAGGCCTTCGAGAACGCCATCCGGGTCAACGCCGCGATCGGCGGGTCCACCAACGCCGTGGTGCACCTGCTCGCGATCGCCGGGCGCCTCGGCGTCCCCCTGTCGCTGGAGGACTTCGACACGCTCACCGCCGAGGTGCCCATGCTGGTCAACCTCATGCCGTCCGGCACCTACCTGATGGAGGACTTCGCGTACGCGGGCGGACTCCCGGCGCTGATGAAGGAGATCGCCTCCCTGCTGCACCTGGATCACGTCACCGTCAGCGGAAAGAGCGTGGCCGACAACATCAGCGGCGCCGAGTGCTGGAACCGCGACGTCATCGGCACCATGGACAAGCCGTTCCAGGCCGCCGGCTCGGGCACCGTCGTGCTGCGCGGGTCGCTCGCGCCGTCCGGGGCCGTGCTGAAGGTCTCCGCCGCATCTGCCCATCTGCTCCAGCACACCGGACCGGCGCTCGTGTTCGACCGGATCGAGGACTACGTCGCCGCGGCCGACGACCCGGACCTGGACGTCACCGCCGACACGGTCATCGTGGTGCAGAACGCCGGGCCGCGCGGCTACCCCGGCTTCCCCGAGGTGGGCAACATGCCCATGCCGCGGCGGCTGCTCCAGGAGGGGATCACCGACATGGTCCGGATCTCCGACGCCCGCATGAGCGGCACGGGGTACGGCACCTGCGTCCTGCACGTGGCCCCCGAGGCGTCCGTGGGCGGTCCCCTCGCACTCGTCCGTACCGGCGACCTGGTCCGGGTGGACGTCCCGTCGCGGAGCCTGGACCTGCTGGTCGACGAGGCGGAGCTCGAACGCCGCCGCGCCGCCTGGCAGCCCCCGCAGCCGCCCGCCACCCGGGGCTGGGTACGGCTGTACAGCGAGCACGTGACGCAGGCCGACCAGGGCGCGGACCTCGACTTCCTCGTCGGCGGCAGCGGCAGCGCCCCGCCCCGTCACTCCCACTGACCGGCCACCACGGGTGACAAGTAGAGACGGCCGATGTCGAGGATCGGCACGCTTCATGGCGGCCAGACCTCGACACCGGCACGTCAGCCGGCGTGTGCTCCAGGTGGCGACGAGGGCCTGGAGTCCGGAGACCCTGATCGGCGATATGCGCGCCAGAGGCTCAGGGCGTAGGGCGCGTCGCGTGGTCCTCGACCGTCAGGCGGTCACCGGCCGAGCCGGTCAGATGGGACAGTGGGCACTATGAAGACCATTCTCAACGTCATCTGGCTGATCTTCGCCGGTCTGTGGCTCGCGTTAGGTTACGTCGCGGCGGGGATCCTCTGCTGCGTCCTCATCATCACCATCCCGTTCGGCATCGCGTCGTTCCGGATCGCCGGTTACGCGCTGTGGCCGTTCGGCCGGACCATCGCCGACAAGCCGTCGGCCGGCGCGTGGTCGACGATCGGCAACGTCATCTGGCTGATCGTCGCCGGGATCTGGCTGGCGATCGGGCACATCGTCACCGCGATCCCGCTGTTCGTCTCGATCATCGGCATCCCGCTGGGGATCGCGAACCTCAAAATGATCCCGATCTCGCTGATGCCGCTGGGCAAGGACATCGTCCCCGTGACCCGCGCTTAGGCGACCGTGACCCGCAGTTTGAGTTCGGATAGAGGCCTTACATTCGCGTTCCGGTGACGACTTGCCGGCAAAGGGCGCGTCACGAGGACGAAGACGCCGCGCGCTCCTCCCGCCCGCGCTTGACATGGCTGACTGACCGGGTGGTTTATGGATTTATGGGGCATTTGGTCGATGCCGATCATCAAACTGGGGATTGGTCCGGTTTTCGCGATCGTCGTGGCCGGGTTGGCGTGGCCGCGACGCGCTGGCCTCCGCCATCGATCAGCCCGAACCGTGGATACGCGCCTCGGCCGCCGAAGACCTCGGCGTCCTGCTGGCCACCATGTCCACTGCCAAGGCCGTCTCCACTGCCAAGGCCGTCGACGTCCTGGACCGGGCGCTCGACGGCCCGCGTACGGGCTCGGCTGCGGGCGCTCGGTGTGCGGCGCCGCCACTGGAACCAGCCCCAGCGGCCGACATCGGGATGGGAGAGCCTCACCGACACGGAACGCGCCGTCGCCGGCCTGATCGCCAGAGGCATGACCAATCGCCAGATCGCCCAGCGGATGTTCCTCTCCCCGCACACGGTGTCCACCCACCTCCGCCGGATGTTCGGCAAACTCGACATCGCATCCCGCACCGAGTTGGCCCGCATCGTCGCCGAAAAGTGCCCTGAGCTCGTCAAGGGTGGTTGAGCGCCGGCCGCCGTATCGGGCTATTGAGCAGGCACTCGACAGGAGCTGACGAATGCACTCTGAACCGCACGAAGGTGCTTCTCCCCGGGTTTGGAGGGAACGGCTGCGCCACGTCTACTGGATCGGCGGCGGGAGCGGAGCCGGAAAATCCACCATCGCCCGGCGCATCGCCGAGCGGTACGGAATGCGCCTGTACGACACCGACGCGGCCATGCCCGGCCACGCCCGCCGCATGCCCGTGGAACAGGCCCCCTACCTGGGCAGGTTCGCGGCCATGGACATGGACGAACGCTGGGTGGCCAGAAGCCCGCGCGAGATGCTCGACACCTTCCACTGGTTCCACGGCGAAGGATTCGAGCTGATCATCGAAGACCTTCTCGCCCTCCCCACCGACCGGCCGGTGCTCGCCGAAGGGTTCCGGCTGCTGCCCGGCCTCGTCCACCCCCTGCTCGCCGAAGCGGACCATGCCGTATGGCTGCTGCCGGCTCCCGATTTCCGCCAGGCGATGTTCGACAGCCGTGGCGGACCGGCATGGGGATTCCTCGCCAAGACCGGTGACCCGCAGCGGGCGCTGCAGAACCTGCTCCAGCGCGACGCACTGTTCACCGACCGGCTCGGCAAACAGACCAGTGACCTGGGCCTCAACGGGCTCAGGGTGGCTCCCGAGGACACCGAGGAAGATCTCGAACGGCGAGTCTCCGCGCTGTTCGGTCTTGAGACGTGAGCCTTCGACGCGGGGTTCAGCCGCCGAACGGGCGCGGGTGGCGCGATCGTGCCCCTGACGTACCCGCGGTCGGATGGGCGGTGACGTACGGACCCTGAGACGTGCGAGCGTGCCAACGGTTTCGGAGATCTCGCGTTCCACCGGAACAGAGACGAAACCGAGGTCCGATTTCGGCCTGCTCGCTGAACTGTTGACCATTAGCGCCCCGATCTGGCCGCCGTGGAGACGCGGGGGACCGCGCGCAGGATCTACGTGAGCGTCTGCGTGAGTTCATTACGGTGTTCGGTGTACACCACCTGGCCGCGAGCCCCGTTCACCAGAGGCATGTACGGCGGGACATGGCCACACTCGACATCAGCGATGATCGGTACGGCGAGGCCGCCGAGCGCATCGAGCACCGCCTCATGCTGGGTAAGCGAGTCGATGCCCGGAGCCCGGGTGCGGCCGACGAGCACGGCGTTCGCGTTGGTGAAGAATGCAGCCATCCGCATCCCGTGCAGGTTCCTGCAGATGGTCGCCGCGTCATCGGCGGACGCCTCGACGTAGACGAGCAGCCCTTCGGGGGCCGTGGTCGTTGCGAACGACGCGATGTCGCCGTACGGCGTACCGGTGAGGTTGCACAAGGTCTCGATGCACCCTCCGATCAGCCGGCCCTCGGCCCGCACCCCGTGCAGCGGCCGGCGCGCTGACATGTCCGGTGCCGTGCGGATCTCTTCCTCTGTCAGCGCGGTCTCGCGCGTGAGCCTTATCCGTAATCGCAGTAGTCGCCGCTGCCTCCGGTCAGGTTTCTCCCGAAGGCCACGTCGGTGTCACTGGAATACGCGCGGGTCATCGGTGGGAGGGGGTATTCGCGGACCCGCTCGTCCAGGGCGGCCAGACGCGCGTTGTCGCGCCACACCGGAATCATCGCCAGGATGAGCAATCCGGCGATCGGCACCAAGATCGCCGCTAGGCATCCGGTCCAGCATCCCCACCACGGCCGATTCATGATCGCACCATAGGACGGGCGTGCCCTCGCTTCTACCGTTCGATCACCCCGCCTGGTGGCCGAACGGCGCATCGAGTTCGTGAAGGTCGGTCAGCATGTCCGCATCTCCGAGCCGGCAGTGATCGCCTTCGTCGTCGCGATGGAATGACTGGTGATCTACTCTTTCCGGCCAGGGAAACAGGGGTGCAGGTCTGGGATGGCGAGGGACCGTGAGTCTCCGCGATTCACCGCTGATCGCTGTCCGTTCTGGCACGCATCTGGCACGGACGCCGCCCGTACGGGCGCTGACCTGGGCTTGGGGCCGGTCACGAGTGACCGTGGTCGCCCCTTCCTTACTCTCCTTGATGGCCCGCTAATGGGTCCGGCGAACTGCCTGCGGGCTGGGCTCCGGTGAACCGCAGCATCCTTCCCGGGATTCCGGCGTGCTCACCTTGGCGTCGACGCACGGCAAGAGCTCGCGATCGTCTTGCTGGACGGTCCCGCGCCGTACAACTGCTGAATCAGCCGCACACGGTCGACCGCCGCGTTGTCATAGAGCCGCTGCCCGCTTTCACTACGCGTTGAGGCGAGCAACCCCTGCTCCTCGTAGTACCGGAGCGCCCGCACACTCACGCGTCATGCTCGCCAGGTCCCCGATCCGCGCGGTGATCCGCCTCACAATACTTGCCTCTGACGTCAACGTCAGGTTTTAGCGTAAGGTCATGCAGATCAACGGCTCAAAAGCCCTCGTGACCGGCGCCAATCGCGGGCTCGGCAAAGCGTTCGCCGAGGCTCTTGTCGCCCGCGGTGCCACCACGGTCTACGCCACCGCCCGCCGCCCCGACCACATCAACATCCCCGGCGTCGTGCCCCTCCGGCTGGACATCACCGATCCGGCGTCCATCGAGGCCGCGGCCACCGAGGTAGGCGAGCTCGACATCCTCATCAACAACGCGGGCATCTCCACAGAGGCCCCCTTGCTCGGGCCCTCCACGGAAAACGTCCGCCGCGAATTCGAAACGAACTTCTGGGGCACACTCAACGTCACCCGGGCCTTCGCCCCCAGACTCGCCGGCGGCGCGATCCTCAACGTCATCTCGGCGCTGAGCTGGTACGCCTTCGCCCCCGCCAGCAACGGCTACGCCGCCTCGAAAGCGGCGGAATGGTCCCTCACCAACGGCGTCAGACTCGAACTGGCCGACCAGAGAACCCAGGTCACCGCCTTGGCCCTGGCCATAGCCGACACCGACATGATGGCCGCCTACGACATACCCAAGCTCCCACCCCACGAGGTGGTCGCCATGGCCCTGGACGGTCTGGAAGCGGGCAAACTCGAAGTGATCGCCGACACTCCCACCGCCAACGTCAAGGCCTCCCTCTCGCGCGACCCCGCCCTCTTCTATGCCGACATCGCCGCCTCCCTCTTCGGCTGATACCTACCCTCTGAACTGCGGAAAGCTCTGGTGAGGTGACCGGCGCGTACGCCACTGCTCGGGGTCCGCGTTCCGGCACATCCAGCGCGGGCTTGAACGCCTTGTCGAGCGGTTCGCGCGCCCGGCCCGTGGTCTCGGGGGCCAGGTGCCGTACAGGTCGACGCGGGCTTCCAGACCCCCTTGTCGACGTGGTCGCGGCGGGGCAACGTGCCGCGAGGAGCGGACTCGGGCTCCCTCGTGCGATGAGGAAGCGCTACGTGAGGCTGTCGCTGATGAAGGCGAGGGTGAGCCCTTCCAACCTGCGGAGGTCGGAGCCGGGGAGGTCGCGTAGCGGGCCCTTTCCGGTGAGGACGGCCATCCCGTGGACTGCCGACCAGATGGGGTATTCGATGCCGTCGCGGCGCCCCGGGGTGAGTACGCCGGCGTCGACCAGTTCGTCCAGCACGGTACGCAGTTGGCCGAGAGGGCTGCGGTCCGGTTCGTCGTTGTCCGCGGCCCTGTAGGCGTGTTGCTGCGGCAGGGCGAACGCGGTTGCGAACAGGCCCGGTTCATCGTGAGCGAAGCGAAGGTAGGCCGCTCCGATCGCGCCGAGACGGCGGCGGGCCGCGATGGGGTCGCCGTGCTCGCCGGGCACGCGGGCGACGTCGGCGGCCATGCGGTCGCCCAACTCGCCCATGGCCGCGCCGCAGACCGCGGCGAGGAGCTCATCGCGGTCTGCGAAGTGGCGGTAAGCGGCGGTGGGGACGACGCCGACGGTCCGGGTCGCTTCGCGAAGCACCACGGCATCGGGGCCGCCGGTGCGGGCGAGTTCGAGCCCTGCGGCGATCAGGCCGTCGCGGACGGCGCCCCGGGGACGCCGTCGCCTTGCCGGGGGGTTTTCCGCTGCTGGTCCGCCCGTGCTCACCCGGCCACGATATCAATGTGGACGCCGTCCACTAATCAAGCTAAAGTGGACGGCGTCCACTAAATCTTGACGGAGGGCTGACGGACGCGGAGGCCGCCGCGATACCCGACGCACTCCCGGTCTTCCAGCACGTGGTCGCGGCAGGGCCATGACGATGAGACGACCACCCGACCCGAACGGACAACCCCATGACCAGGATGAGCTTGCTGCTTGAACGCAACGAGCAATTCGCTCGCGACCACGCCCCGGTGCCGCTCGGCCCACCGGCCGCCCAGATGCTTGTCGTCACCTGCCTCGACCATCGAGTCGACCCCGCGATCGTCCTTGGGCTTCGGCTCGGAGACGCTCCCGTAATCCGCAACGCAGGCGGACGCGTCACCCGGGCCGTGATCGACGACATCGCCTATCTCGCCTTCCTGGCCGAGAGGGTGTTCGGCGTCTCTGACAGGCTTTTCGAGGTGGCTGTTGTCCACCACACCCAATGTGGAACGGGCTTTCTGGCCGACCCGGCCTTCCTGCGTGACGCCGCTCTGGCGACTGGCGTATCCGAGGCGGCTTTGGGAGCCACCGAGGTCGCCGATCCACAGGCCACCGTGAGGACCGACGTCGCGCGACTTCTCGCGTCGCCTGTGCTCTCACCCAAAGTGAGCGTCTCCGGCCACGTTTACGACATCGGCACCGGACGAGTCACGACCGTTCTCGACGCCCGATATCCCCGGCCAGAGGACGCATGACGTCGTTGGCCGAGTTCCACACCTTCCGGCAGAGACTTCACCTCTGACGACTTCTGAGCCGCGCTCGCAGAGTATGCGGTATGGGACTTACCACCGGCTCCCCGCCGTCTGGCTAGTCGGCACGCTCCAACGACAAAGAGCTGCTCGCCGGGGCGATCTTGGCGACGGCGGCCGAGGACGAGCACACCATCGCGAGTAACCATGCCGAATTCCCGGAGCCGGTGACGAGGATCCCGCAGAACGGCCGGTGCTCACCGTGGCTCAGGTCTTCGACCTGGCGGACCGGGTCGCCGTCGTCCTGTCGGCAACGCTGGCAAGCGCAAGAGCGGGGCGTACCGGCTGAGGTTGCGGCGGCACGGCGAGATGCCGGCGCACCCTGAGATCTTCGCCACACGAGGCGAGGCGGAAGGGGCGCTATGGAAGATGGGCGCGGATAGGCGGCCCGGCTGCACCGACTGACCGACGCTTCCGCGCCCTGGTGCTGCTCGCCACCTTCGCGAGCCTGCGGTGGGGTGAGGTGAGCGCGCTACGACGTGCTGCCAAGGGCAGGGATCGTGTGATCGCTGACGATGGGCGAGATCGTCAGGCAAGGCCTCGGCGCGAAGGACGACGACAATGATCCGCCCCTCGTCAGCGGTCCCTGTGCCTGAGGTCTGTCGGTCGACTTGTCAACAAGCAACCACGGTAGGTTCTCACCGCTCCGGCCCAACGCGGCGCCAGGACGATGGCATCGTCCGGCCGAGGGGCTTGTAGTAGCTGAGCAGGATGGTCACGAGCAGCACCCCGGAAGCTCCCCCGGAGTCCACGACCAGCCCGTACGTGTCTGAGGGAACTCCTCCGGCCAGTGCCACACCGGCGGCCGCGGAGAGCGTGGGCACGAGAACGAACATGGCCAACAGCGTGCCGCCCGCGGTGAACACCAGCGAGATGAGCACCCACCAGTAGCGCAGCAGCCCCCACGGGGTGAGCAACCCCAAGGCGACGCCGGTGGAGAGGGCGAGCAGCGCCAGGGGCAGGACGAGGAACTCGCCGAGCATGTATCCGGCCGGATAGACGGTCAGCGGGTTCGACCCCTGCCACCCCGCGACGGCCAGAGCGAGTACGGCGGCGTCGGCGCCCAGCAGTCCCAGCGAGGCGACCACATGCACGATCCGCAGGGCCTTGCGCCAAGGTGGTGACAACCGGGTCCTGGGCCGGCCGTTAGGCTCACGCCTGCCTGCCGGCCGTTCTCCCGCCTGCTCTGGGAACCGGGGGTCGGCGGTGCTGTTCACTGGAGGTCCCTTCCTGGTCGGTTACGACGCGTGCTGTGGGTGGCGCCAGAAGGCGCACTGGTGACTGCTCATGAAGTTCACCGGATGCACATCTTGCGGACCGGACGCGAGCGAGAGGACCGTACCGCCGGAGTGGTAGGCCGCCCAGTGGGGTAGCCCCGGCAGGTTGGGATCGCCGGTCGCGGCGAAACGCGTCCAGTAAGCGATCATGTCGCGTGACAGCCTCTCCTGTGCGGGAGAGAGCGCCAGAGGCGGGTTAGGGCCCTCCATGAGGTACGGCAGCTCGGCCGCGTGCCCGGCTCCGAGCGGGAGGCCGACGATCTCCTGCCCCGAGTTCTCGGCGAACTCGAAGGCATAGACGGGCGCACGCCAGGCCGCCGCGTCGTCCGCCGGAAGCTGCGAGCAGGCGCCCAGTTTCGCGCCCCAGTCGGTCAGCACGGTGGCCAGTGCGAGGCTCGGTGTGGGGAAGCCGGCGACCGGATAACGATCGAGCACGGCGTCGGAGTCGTCCCCGAAGAGGTCGGCGAGTATCTCCGGATACTGCTGTGCCGTCACGGGTCGGCCCTGCGCGTCGAACTGCACCGCCACGAAAGGCCGCATCTCGTCATGGGTAGCCCCCTGGAGGAGGGGGACCGGCGCGGCCAGGCCGCGGCGCAACGCCTCCAGCGGCTGCGTCGGCAGCGCGGGCGTGCCCGCCGTGAAGATCCAGGGCATGTCACCGATGCGGCCGGTCGCGGTGAAGACCTGATCGGAGCCGATGGGGAGCAGGTCGGCCACGGGCTTGGCCCGCAGGCACGTCGCAGTCCGGGTGGCGCACCCGAGGTCGGCGGCGATCTTCGTGGCCCGCGCCCGCGCCGCCGCCCGGGTGACGAAGGCGTTGCCGCAGGGGCCGCTCTCCACGATCGCCTTGTGGAACAGGCCGCGCGATCCAGGCGCTGCCAGATGGGCGCACACGCTGAAACCGCCCGCCGACTGGCCGAAGATCGTCACGTTGGCGGGATCGCCGCCGAAGGCCGCGATGTTGCGCCGCACCCAGCGCAGTGCCGCCTGCTGGTCGGCGAGCGCGTAGTTGCCCTCGTACGGGTCGCTCATGGCCGGATGGTCCAGGTAGCCCAGGGCTCCCAGCCGGTAGTTGAGCGTCACCGTGACGACCTTCCCCTGGGTGGCCATCCGGCTCAGGTCGTACTCGTTGCCCGCGCCCGACACGAACCCGCCGCCGTGGACCCAGACCATGACGGGAAGCCGCTCGTCCGGCCGGGAGGCAGGCGTGGTGACGTTGAGGAACAGGCAGTCCTCATCGCCGAGCGGCTGCGGTGGCCGATCGGGGCCGCCTCCGTCGAGCTGGGGGCAGGGACTGCCAGGTTTGGTGGCGTCACGCACGCCTGCCCACGTCGGCGCGGGGCCCGGTGCCCGCCACCGCCGATCGCCGGTCGGCGGGGCCGCGTACGGGATCCCAGAGAACGTCCGGTGGTCGGAGCCGCGGAGACCGTGCACGGCGCCCTGGGCGGTTCGCACGAGGGCCGGATCCTGATCACCTGCCACCCGTGCGTGGGCCACGCCGCCCAGCGGAACCATCAGGACGGCGGCGAGGACAAGCAACAGCGGCTTTCTACGCATGCGGCCAGGCTTTCGGCTTTCGGGTTGTTCCGCGTCGTCTCGCCGGCGGTCCCGCGACTACGTCTTCTGTCGTATGCGAAACAGGGGACGGCTCCGAGAGCGCGCACGATCTTCCGCAGGGCCTTCCTGATCACCTGCATGCGCGGGGGGCCGGCGGCGAAGTCGCCCGCGTCGACCATCTGGAAGGCGCGGTCCGGGTCGCCGGGGGCCGGCACTTTGCCGCCCCGCGCCATCCGGTCCAGCCGCCACAGCAGGTGGCCCACGTTCTTGTAGGGGCCGACAAGCAGGCCGCAGTTGAGGATCAGCGAGCGGTCCGCGCCGAACCGCTCCAGCACCGCGCATTCGCACCTGGCCTTCAAGTGGTTGCCTGCGGGCTGGCCGGGCGGGGTGTCGGCAGGACAGGGGCACGTGAGGGCGTCCCCGTCGGGGCGTTCACCCCAGTCCGAGAACGCGTGGACGGAGGAGACGAACGTGTAGTGGCCGGCGCGCTCGCGTAGGAGCCCGGCGGAGAGCAGTACGTCGCTCGGCTGCTCCCCGGATGTGTCCACCAGCTCCGGCCCCTGGCCGGCCGTTCCAGGTCGGCAGAGGAGGTGCGGTCGCCCCGTACGGCTTCTGCACCTGGCTGGTCGGGCCCGCTGAGCCCCGGTTGAAGGTCGTCACCTCATGGCCGCAGCGCTTCGGAGACGTAGGCACGCCCGAGGAACGACGAACCGCCCAGCACGACAATCTTCATGCGGCCGGCCTCCCGCCGCACTCATGCACCGAGCACCTCCTTCGCTCTGAGCCGTACCGGTTTCATCGCCTTCGCGAGTTTGCGATGGGGAGAGGTGAGCGCGCTTCGTTCCCGCATCCCGCTGAGATGGGCTCCCGATCGCGCCGGTACCGCACCGGGCGTAGACGGGCCGCCGCCCATGGGACGATGTGCGCGCCCAAGGGCTGTGGAAACGATGGCCGGATGCTGCCCCACTCGTGCGGCCCTCGGCGACGTCTGGGGCCTCGCGTTGATGCACCTGGAGGCGTTGAACTCCGGCTCGCTCTTCGCCCGAGAAGGGTCTGAGCTCCCCCTGTAGCGTGGAGACCGAACCTGGAGAGAAAGTTCCTCGGGTGAACTGGCCGTCGGGCCACCCAAGTCCAAGACGGGACGGGACGGCGGACCATGGGCATCCCGCAAGCGATCGTCCCCGCGCTGCGTGAGCACCTGGCGACCTACGTCCAGGACGATCCGGGCGCGCTGCTCTTCCCTGGTGCCAAGGGCGGCCCGCTGCGGCGCAGTGGCTTCAACACCCGTACGCGGTGGGTGGACGTGGTCAAGGAGATGGGTCTCCCCGGTCTTCACTTCCATGATCTGCGTCACACCGGCAACATGCTCGCCGCCGAGTCGGGCGCGGGGCTCAAGGACCTCATGGCCCGGATGGGTCACGACAACGTCCGAGCCGCGATGATCTACCAGCACGCCATACGCGGTGCCGACAAGACGATCACGGACGCCATCGACCGGCACATCGGCGAGGCGGCGGGTGACCAGGACGAGCAGGGCCCAAGCGTTCTCGGCTGGTGAGATGGGCGCAGCCCTGGGACGGACGGGTAGTTGAGGGCGCCCCGGTGCGGAGATGACAAACGCGACCCCTCA